>JAKPSR010000402.1 GCA_029571425.1 Spirochaetota bacterium
GCGGCCTCGATCGCCGCGTTGAGGGCGAGCATGCTCGTCTTCTCCGCGATCGAGTCGATCACCTCCGCCATCCCGTTGATCTTGGAGACGCTCTCCCGGATCGTGGTGATCTTCTCGTACGTCGTCCCGAATAGGGATTGACCTTCCTCGGACGAGCCGACGAGCTCGCGGACGAGCACGTCGTCGCGCGACGCCCGCTCGGCCATCTCGCCGATCGACGCGATCATCTTCCCGACGGAGCCGGTCGATCCCGACACCATCGACTTCTGGCTGCCGATCTGCTCGTCGAGGTGGCCGAGGCCGGCGGTAACCCGCTCGAGGGCGGTCTTCACGATGCGCACCTGGCCTTCGAGGACGGTCGCCTCGTTCCTGATGCTCTCGATGAACCCGTCGACGACCTCGAACGTCGAGGAGGTGTTCTCGAGCGACTCGGCGAGCGCCGAGCTCGCGCCGAGCCCTTCCCTCGTTTGGTCCTTGAGACTTGAGCAGACGCGCTGAAGGGAGGATACGAAGTCGACCATCCGGTCGAGCAGCGGGTCGCCGGAGCCGCGCTCGATCCCGTCAAGGCAGGAGGTCAGGTCGCCCGAGGCGGCGCGGTCGAGTATCAGCGAGAAGCGCCTGGTCACGCGCGACACGGATCGCGCGAGGAGCCACACCCCGACGAGGCCGAGAAACCAGGTGCAGGCGATGATGAGGCCGGACACGGCGAAGGAGATGGCGCGGTATCGGCCGATGCCCTGCCTGATCGCCATCTCGCGCGCGGCGAGCAAGCCCCGCGCCGCGTCGACGTCAGCCGAGAGAGCGGCCGCGTCGGCCGCCAATGAGCGCGCGATATCCGCGCCCGACCCGAGGGACGAACCGTCGGCGTCGGGACGGTCGGGGGAGATGAACGAGAGGGCGCTTGCCCCGTCGGGCGAGTCGAAGGCGCGGGGCGCGAGATCGGCGAGTCGGCGGCACGAGCCCGCGACGGCGGCGGCCTTCGCGCCGATCGCGCGCTCAGCGTCGGCGAGGCCGGCGACGGACTCGTCGCCCGAATTGTCGGCGAACATGTCGGCAACGCCCGCGAACGAGGGTGAGCGCACGCGGGCCATCAGCTCCGCCGCGTCCTGGGCCGCGCTCTCGATCTCGGATGCCTGGGCATCGACCGGGAGCGCGAGGGCGGACATCGCCGCGCGGGAAAGCTCCGTCCACGCAAGGTCAAGCCGTGACGTCGCCTCGAGATCCGCCTGAAGACGGCTCGTCGGCGCCACCGCGAGGATAAATACCCCGGCGGCGAGCAGGGCGAGGAACGCCACGGAAACGACGAGAAACGCCGCGCGGAAGCCCGATTTCATTGCCATAGTAACCCTTTACATTGCCCGACAGAACACATACAGTACTGTATATGAAGCTGCTTCACACGGGCGACCTGCACCTTGGGAAGGCCATGCACGAGGCTTCCCTCCTCGATGACCAGCGAGCGATGCTCGACGCCCTCACGGCCGAGCTTGGGCGGGGGGACTACGACGCCCTCGTCATCGCGGGCGACGTCTACGATCGCACGGTGCCGCCCGCGGAGGCGGTAAGCCTCTTCGGCGAGTTTCTCGCCTCGGTCGGCGAAAGGTTCCCGCGCCTTCGGACGCTCATCGTGCCGGGGAACCACGACTCGGCCCAGCGGCTTTCGTTCGCGTCGCGCATATTGGAGCGCAATCGCATCCACGTTGCCTGCGATCCCGAGCGATCCTTCATTCCTATTATAACAGAAAATTCAGGCGAGCGGGTAGCGTTTTTCCTCCTGCCGTTTCTCTCGCCCGGATCCCTCGAGCGGCCCGAGAGCGAACCGGAACCCTCCGTCGGTTCCGCGCGCAAGAGCCGCGCCCTGCCCGAGCTCGATCTCTTCGCCGAGCCGGCCGAGGAGACGCGAGTCGAGCGTCGTATCCTGGCGAGCCAGCTCGACCTCGCGAAGGAAGCCGCGCGAAGGCTCGACGCCGCGCGCCCCCGCGACATTCCGTCCGTCCTCGTCGCCCACCTCTTCGCGACGTCGGGAAAGGAATCCGCGTCCGAGCGCGTCTTCGTCGGCGCGGCCGAGCGC
>JAKPSR010000416.1 GCA_029571425.1 Spirochaetota bacterium
CACGGTGACCCGACTGTCCTTGACGCCTGCGCACTCCTCGACTAAAATCTGATTTCACACTGCCGGGGTGGTGGAATTGGTAGACACCAGGGACTTAAAATCCCTTGGCCGGCAACGGCCGTGCCGGTTCAAGCCCGGTCCCCGGCAGTATCCCCTCACTCGCAGCCAAATTGCCTCATCCCCTCCATGACGCCGGCGGCTCCCCGCGCGTCGGAAAAATAAACACAGTCGCGTCCCGCCAGGTCGTCGAGCTCGCCGGGCGCCCGGTTGCCAACGACGATCGACCGAAAACCCCGGTCAAGCATGTCGCGGTCGTTCGCCGAGTCGCCCGCCGCGATCACGCGCTCGCGCGGGATGCCGAGCCTGCGCGCGAGGAATTCGATCGGCGCGCCCTTTCCCCCGTGGGCCGGGATCACGTCCAGGAAATATCCCATGCACGAGATAATCTTCGCGCGGTCGAGGATTGATCCAAGGGCCGCGCGAACGCGCGGCAGCACTTCGTCCGCCGGAAGCTCGAAGTAATACGACAGCTTCGCGGCGTGCTGTCGCGCGGCCTCCTGCTCGCGGAGGCCGGGGACCGACGCGAGTGCCGCGCGCGCCGCATCGCGGCCCCACTCGGCCGCGGCGGCGGTCTCCCACTCGCGGTCGAGGTCGCCCGAGTCGAACGAGGGATACAGCTCGGTGCCGACACCGGCAATAAGCCAATCCGGACGCGCGATCGGCCCGCGCTCGGCGACTAATGCCATCTCGGCGAGGCTTCGCCCGCTGTCAAGGGCGAACGTGACCCGATCACGATGGGATTCAATAAAGCGGTTGAAGTCGTCGAGACCTGGATTCCCCTCGTCGGGCAGAAGCAAGGTGCCGTCAACGTCGCAGGCGATCAGCCATCGTTTCTCGTTCATGCTCGGCCCTCCGTCGAGCGATCATACCACGCGGGCGACGCGCTGATCCAGCTTCACGTCGGGCGCCGCGCCGCGCCGGGCGCCACGGCGCTTGACCCGACGCCCGCGTTCGCTCTATAGTTTGCGAGTTACTGCCAGTAGAAACGATCGAACGCAAAGGAGACATACATGAAACGAACGTTACTCGCCCTCGCCGCCATCGCCCTCGTCATGGCCGGCTGCGCGAAGAAGGACGCCAAAGTCGGCGCCAACGGCAAGGCCTACAAGATCGGGATCACCAAGATCGTCGCCCACCCCGCCCTCGACGCCTGCGAGAAGGGAGTCCAGGACGAGCTCGCCGCGCGCGGGATATCCGCCACCTTTGACCTCCAGAACGCCAACGGCGACGTGAACACCGCGACCCAGATCGCGTCGAAGTTCAAGGCCGACGGGGTCGACGCCGTCGTCGCGATCGCGACCCCCACCGCCGTCGCCGCCGCGAACAGCATCAAGGACAAGCCGATCGTCTTCTCCGCCGTCACCGACCCGGTCGGGGCGGGGCTCGTGTCGACGCTCGAGCGCGGGCAGGGGAACGTGACCGGGCTTTCCGACAAGACCGACGTCCTCCAGCACCTCGCCATCTTCGTTCGCGTCGCCAAGATCAAGACCCTCGGCTACATCTACACCAGCTCCGAGGCGAACTCCGCCTCGGCCCGCGCCGACGTGGAGGCCGCCTGCGCCAAGCTCGGGCTCAAGCTCGTCGTCCAGTCGATCAACAACTCCTCCGAGGTTAAGCAGGCGACCGAGACGATCATCGGCCGCGTCGACGGGATCTACCTGACCACCGACAACACCGTCTACTCCGCCCTCCCCGCCCTGGTCGCGGTCGCCCTGGCGAACAAGAAACCGGTCTTCTCCTCGGACACCACGAGCGCGATCGAAGGCGGCTGCCTCATCGCGAGCGGCTTCGATTACTACAAGGCCGGCCGCGCGACCGGCGCCATCCTCGCCGACGTCCTCGCCGGGAAGAAGCCCGAGGAAATCCCGGTTAAGTTCCTCACCGACCCCTCGGAGACCGACTTCCTCATCGACCTCGACGTCGCGAAGCAGTGCGGGATCGAGTTCCCGAAGGACATCCTGGAGAGCGCGAGCAAGGTCATCGAGAACGGCAAATTGACTACCAAGTGAGATAGGGGTATACTCCTGGCATGATCCAGGGTATTTTGATGGAGGGCCTGATCTACGGGATCATGGCCCTCTCCGTTTTTATAACCTTTCGCGTCCTCGACTTCGCGGACATGACGGTTGATGGTTCCTTTCCCCTCGGCTCCGCGTTGATGGCCGTCCTGCTCACCGCAGGGATGAACCCGTTCCTGGCGATCGCCTTCTCCTTCCTCGCGGGCTCCGCGGCCGGGGCGATCACCGCCGTGATCCACTCGAAGCTGAAAATCCCCGGCCTCCTCGCGGGCATCCTGACGATGACCATGCTCTACTCGGTCAACCTCCGCATCATGTCGAACCGCGCGAACCTCTCCCTCCTCAAGGTCGACACCCTGTTCAAGTCGATCGCCGACCTCGCCGGCCCCGCGTTCTCGGGCGAGCTCGCCGTCCTCGCCTTCCTCGCCCTCGCGACTGCCGTCATCCTCGTGTTGACGAACGTCTTCTTCCACACCGACTTCGGGCTCACCCTCGGCGCCCTCGGCTCGAACCAGCAGATGATCGCCTCGCAGGGGATGAACCCGGAGGTTATCAAGCTGATCGGCATCAGCCTCGCGAACGGCCTCGTCGGCGTCGCGGGCGCCCTCGCCGCGATGTACCAGGGATTCGCGGACGTCAACTCAGGTACCGGGACCGTCGTCGCCGGCCTCGCCTCCGTGATGATCGGCGAGTTCCTGCTCCGCTCGAACCGCATCGAGCTCTTGACCCTCCGCGTCGTCCTCGGCTCGATCCTCTACCGCGCGATCATGTTCGCCGGCCGCCGCTACGGCGACACGATAGGGCTTACCCCGAACGACCTCAAGCTGATCACCGGCGTGCTGATCGTGGCCTGCCTCGTGGTGTCGAAGTACGGGAAGGGCTGGCCCTTCCGCCGCAAGGAGTGCGCCCGATGATCCGCATCGACCGCGTAAGCGTCACCTTTAATCCCTGCACCCCCGACGAGAACCGCGCCCTCCGCGACGTCAGCCTCGAGGTGCGCGAGGGGGACTTCGTCACCGTCATCGGCTCCAACGGGGCGGGAAAGACGACACTCTACAACGTGATCGCCGGCACCTACGCCCCGACCGCGGGCCGCATCCTGGTGCGCGACATCGACGTGACCCGCACCCCGGAATATAAGCGCGCCCGATACATCGGCCGCATCTTCCAGAATCCCCTGCTCGGCACGGCGGGGAAGATGAGCCTCGAGGACAACATGGTGATCTGCCACAAAAAGGGCTACAAGGGCCTCGGCATCAGCCTGAACCACCGACTCCGCGAGAGCTTCCGCGAGCGGCTGCGCGAGCTCGACATGGGGCTCGAGAACCGGCTCTCGGACAACGTTGACCAGCTCTCGGGCGGCCAGAGGCAGGCGCTGACCCTCTTGATGGCCGTCCTCTCGAAGCCGGACCTTCTCCTGCTCGACGAGCACACCGCCGCCCTCGATCCCCGGAACGCCGAAATCGTCATGGGCCTCACGCGCTCATTCGCCGATCGCTACGGGCTCACCGTGATGATGATCACCCATAACATGCAGCACGCGCTCGAGTACGGGAACCGCCTCTTGATGATGGACTCGGGCGAGATCGTGCTCGATATCGGCGCCGAGGAGAAATCGCGGCTCACGATCGACGGCGTCGTCCAGCGCTTCCGCGACGTCAAGAAGCGCGAGCTCTCGAACGACCAGATGCTCCTTCGCTAAAGCAGACGACTCGCAGAAAAAAAAGGCCGCCCGGGCATACCCGGACGGCCTTCTCGTTGTAAGTCCCGTTCCCTATTTCTTCTCGGCGAGGTTTCCCTTGATCGTCAGGATGCCGTTCTTCATCGCGAAGTCGAGCTTACCCTCGTACCAGCGCTTGGCGGCGGGGTCCCTGACGTCCGGCACCAGGGTGACCTTGGACCAGTCGAGGCTCGACATCTTCTTCGGGTCGGCACCGTCCTTGACGAATTCCTTCTTCAGCACGAACTCCCCGCCCACGTTCTCGGCGAGCCCCTTCGCGAGCTTCGCGCCGGTCGCAAGGTCGAACTTCCCGTTCTTATCGGTCGCGAGCTCGTAGGCCACGCCGCGGTGCACGTAGCGGATCACGATCTGCTTGCCGGTCTGGGTTACCTTCAGGTCGTCGTAGGCCGCGATGTCAAAGGACGATACCGGGTAGAGCAAGAGGCCGCGGAGGCCGACCGGGATGGCTGCTTTCTTGCTGTCGTTCGCGTCGTAGCGAATCGCGTCGAGTCCCTTCGTCGACTGGGCGACGCTCGCCCCGGAGGCCGCGTCGAACGAATCCTTGACGGTCTTCCCGCCGACGGTCCAGTTGATGTAATTGGCGGCATCCGCCGCCATCACGTTAACGCGGGCGTCGACCTTGGCGTTTTGCGCCGCAAGAGCCGGCGCCGCGACGGCGAGCGCGAGGAGAACAGCTACAAGGCTGGCTATCGTTTTCTTCATGAGTCCCTCCTAGATATTTTGCGTGATATACGCTCTTAAAATATAGGCGTTCGGCAACGAGGAGTCAAGAAAAGTGGTGTAAAAATTATCGATACCTACCCGACGATCTTCGCCTCGTCGGTGGCAAGAAGCTGACGATCAAGCTCCTCGGGATCCATCTGCGCGACGAGCCGTTTCTCCTCGCAGGCGATCTTGTGGTTGATGAAAATAGTGCCGCAAACGAGGCAAATCGGAGTCAAGATGGAGATCACGAGCATGATGGAGCTTATGCCGTTCTGCAAGGCGTTCCCGAAGAAATACCCGGCCGTAAGCCAGATCAGGGTGGCGAACACCGCCGACAGGCCATCCCAAAATACATACACGCGGAACGGCATGCGAAGGAAGCCCGCGGCGATCATCACCGGGGCGCGAATGCCGACGATGAACCGGCAGAAGAAGGCGATGCGCGGACCGCGCCGCCGGAAGAAGACCTCGCTCGCGAGGATACGCCTCGGCTTGATCAGGCGGCGAAGGAACTTCGACGAAAGGATGCGAAAACCGAATTTGCGCGCGACCCCGTAGTACACCAAATCAGACCCGAAGATGCCGGGGTAGCTAAACAGGAACACGAGCGGGAATGGGAAGCCGCGCGCGTGGGCGAGGATGCCGACGAGCACGAGGGCGATCTCCTCCGTGATCGGCATGCTGAAGCTATATATCAGGGTGAACGCGAGAATACCCAGCAGGGTAAGCTCGGGGGGAAGGTTCTCGATGAAGGGAGGAAGGCTCATGGCGACTCCTTGGGCGGCTCGGCGGGGTTACTTCCCCGGGTACGCCTCTACGACGGCGACCTTCTCCGTATCGGGGAAGCTGAACAGGGTAATTCCGAGGCAGTCGTACACGCGGCGGACCGTGCGGAGGAACTGAAGCACGAGGGCGTGTGCCGTATCGACGAAGAGAACGACGGCGGGGAATACGACGAGCCAGCGGGGAAGGCGGACGCCCGCGAGCGAAAGGACGGAAACGGCGAGTACGGCGAGCGAGTAGACGACGAGGTCGGGATAAAAGGCCGGATACTCGAGGCCGACGAGGCGCGCGCGCAAGAGGTCTCCGATGTGGCGCGAGCCAATGAAGCCGATCAACAGGAGCCCCGAGATAAGGGCGAATCGATACCCCAGGATGGGCTTTGCCGCCAGGATCCAGCACACCACCGGGACGAAGAAGACCAGCTCGATAAGGGCGTGAGCGAAGCCGAGGAAACGGTTTTTCACCAGGGTCATGACGATGGTCGCGATCAGGGCGATGCCGTAGCAGGGGAATACCAGGAGGCACGGGGGGAAGCCGAGCGCCGGGTGCGGGTGAGCCCAAAAGTCCCGCCCGAGCAGGAATATCGCGAAAAGGAAGAGCCAATACACGGCGATGCCCTCGTCGGTCGAGATAGGACCAAAGTACATGCGGTTCGTCTTGCACGCCTCCCGAAGGACGATCCAGTCCGCGACGGTCGAAAGGACTATCAAGCCGACGGCCCAAGAAAAAGGCACGCTCGGGAAAATGGCGATGGCGCCGAGGGGGAAGAAAAAGGCGTTAAACGAGTCGAACCAATGATCGACGAATTCGCCAAGCGGACCATAGCAGCCGAGCCGGCGCGCCTGCTTCCCGTCGAGGTTGTCGACCGTATGGTAGAAAAACACGGAAAAGGAGGCGATACCGAAAAGGATCCTAATGCGCGGGGAAGAAGAATCGCCGAACAGGATCATAAGCCAAAGGGCGAACCAAGACCCGACGTTTCCGATCATGCTCAGGAGGTTCGCGGACATCCGCGGGGGGACGAACCGAAAAGCGTAATTGAGCCAATGCCTAAACACCTTGTCGAGCAGTGAATGGCTGACGGCTTCATATTTATACGAATATATGATATCCGGGTTGGAATATCGTTCCATGCTGTACCTATCTCTTTTCGGCACCGATCGAGACGTAAGTCTCCAGCCCTTAGGTCAGGGACTGACGATACCGTGATTTGGTAATTTTACCTTCAATAACATAAAAAAACAAGCCAATCGACGGTATTGAACCAAAAGGATAGGAATAGAAGGATATAAGTTTTTTTATCTATTGCTTCGGTGACTTCGTCACGGACGCGCGGAGCCGCGATGGCGTACATTTAGTATACGGAGGATGAGTATGAAGATGGAATCCGTATTGCTTGCCCTTGCCCTAACCGCCGCCCCATGGGCGGCCGTCGCCCGTTCCCCCGCCGCGAGCGAGCCTGAGCCGATATCGCCCGAGCGGGCTCGCGAGCTTTTGTCGGCCGGGGCCATCGCCCTGGACGTACGCACCGCCGACGAGTACGCCGACGGGCACCTGCCTGCCGCGGTCCTACTCCCCTACGACGAGATTACGGCCGCGAGCGCGGCGCGGACGCTGCCTTCGCTCGATACCCCCGCGGTGGTGTATTGCCGATCGGGGCGCCGCTCCGCCATAGCCGTAGCGAGCCTGCGACGCCTTGGGTACACGCGGGTGTACGACCTCGGCGGGATCAACCGCTGGCCTTACGAGACCGAACGATAGCCGTCGCCTACATCCGGTGTAGGCAGGCGACGACCCGTCCCTCGATCGTCACCCCCTCGAGTTCCGGCCCGGCGATGACCCGCGGCGGATAGAGGGGATTCGCGCTTACCAAGGTCACCGTGCCCTTAAGCCGGTCGACGGCGACGTGCTTGACGAGGAGCTGACCCGAGACGGAAACGACGGAAACGCTGTCCCCCCTTGCGTCGAGCGGGTCGAAGATGACGATGTCGCGGTCGAAGATAGCCCGCTCGACCATCGAGTCCCCGCGGACGGTGACCGCGCGAAGGGTTTCCGCGCGGAGGCCAGACACGAGCTCGCGTGGCACCGGTATCGAGCGCGTCTCGGGATAATCGGCGATATCCACCCCTCGGCCGGCGGCGACCTCCTGGTCGACGAATGACACAAGTACCGCCTGGGCCGTCTCATCCCCCGGTACCGAGACTTCCGCCGATCCCGTTAGGTACCAGTTAAGGTTTACCCGATATACCGAAGCAAGACGCGAAAGAACCTCGCGGCTCGCCTCCCGGGCCCCAGACTCGATATAGCTCGACAGGGATTGCTGTATCCCGAGCGACTCGGCGAATGCCTTCTGGGAGAGCCCGGTCCGTTCCCGTATGTACCGATATCGTTCCGCTTGCGTCTTCACCGTTCCCCCTTGACAATTCGAGAAAATGTCATAGAATATAACACAGTGTTATTTTCCATAACACCAGTATATCAGCTCCGGGGAGATACGTAAAGGGCGCCGATAGAATTCCCCGGTCAAAGGGGCGCCAAGGGGTCTACGATGGGAGAATTACTGATCGGGACGAGTGGGTATGACTATCCGGAATGGAGGGGCAGTTTCTATCCCCTGGACCTGAGGCGAGAGGATTTCTTGTCCTTCTACGCGGAGCGCTTTAACGCCCTTGAGCTCAACTTCCCCTATTTCAGCCAGCCAACCGCCTCGCAACTTTCCGGGATGGTCCGCAAAACCGGCGGTCAGGTGCGCTTCAGCGTCAAGGGAAACCGGCGCTTTACCCACGAAGCCGAGGCGGGAAGATGGCGCGACGCGGCGCGCGAGTACCGAGATGCCCTCTATCCCCTGGTGAACGAAGGGCTCCTCGCCTCGGTCCTACTCCAATTCCCGGAAGGGTTTCGATACACGACCGACAATCGGCGATACCTCGCCGAGCTCCTCGGCGAATTCAACGACTATCCGATCGTCGTCGAGTTCCGGCATCGCGAGTGGCTCAGGCCCCAGGTGTTCGACGGCCTTTCCGCCCGAGGGGTCGGGGTGTGCGCGAGCGATACCCCGCTCTTAAGCGGCGTGCCGGGACTCGTCCCGCGCTTCACGCGCGTCACCGGGGAGTCGGGTTACGTGCGCCTCCACGGCAGGGACTCGCGAGCCTGGTTCGGCACGGACGACGATTACTTTTACCAGGACGGGGAACTCGAGTCCTTCGTCCCCCTGCTTCGATCGATGGCCGATAAGGCGCGGCTCGTGCAGGTGTACTTCAACAACCACGCAAGGGGTGCCGCGGCGCTGAACGCCCTCAGGATCAAGCTCCTCGCCGAGCCCGTCTGCGCATAAAAAAACGCCGCTCGACCTTTCGGCGAACGGCGTCTCTCGGGCAGGGGGGATTTGAACCCCCGACCTCTTGGTCCCGAACCAAGCGCGCTACCCCTGCGCTACTACCCGGTATGCTGGCGACAGCCGCTCATGTCGAACGACTGTCACCCTCTATGTTATCAGGGTCCGGTTTTTATTGCCGCTTCATGGACCCTGCTGCGGCCAAAAAAGAAGCCCGCCTCTCAGAAAAAGGCGGGCTAGCGGGAGCGACGGGGCTTGAACCCGCGATCTCCGGCTTGACAGGCCGGCGCGATAAACCAGCTTCGCTACGCCCCCGTGGTGAGAGTGACTATATAGAGGAATCGAAAAAGAGTCAAGCGGGTATATCGATACCAAGGCCCGCCCTCGCGTTGACAGAGGGGGGCCATCATGGTATCCTGTGCCCCACATTCACGTTTCTTTCTATTAAGGATGTCGTTATGTCAGTTAAACGAAACCTGCTGTTCGCGGGCGCGGTGTTCATCCTCGTCCTCGCGGTTGTCTCATTCGTCTTCATCCCGGCATGGGGTGGCCAAGCCGGCCAAGGCGCCATTACCTTCGGGAGTTGGGACGGGAAGCCGATCGAATATGTGCAGGATAGCTTTTTCGTCCGCCAGTTCCAGGCTATCTCCTCCGACTACGAGCGCCAGGGCCAGGAGCTGAACCAGTTCACCTATTTCCAGGCGATGCAAACGGCCTTTAACTCGGCCGCGGTCCGGCTTGCCATGCTCGACGCCGTCGCCGACGCGGACTATCGCGTCCCCCAGTCGGTCATCGACAAGGCCCTGCTCCCCTTCTATCAGGACGAGACGGGGCGCTACTCGAGCAAGCGCTACAACGAAACCCCCGAGCTTCAGCGCGCGACGAACCGCGCCCTGATGACGGAAGAGCTTACCGCCGCGCGCTACGCCGAGGACGTCTTCGGCAACCAGGGCGGCCTCTACGGGGCCAAAAGGAGCTCTAAGGAAAACGAGCTCGTCACGCAAATGGCGAGCCGCTCGCGAAGCTTTCACTACGTGAGCTTCCCCGTCTCCGCGTACCCGGACTCCGAGGTACGCGCCTTCGGCGAGGCGAACGCCGCCCTCTTCGTGAAGCACGACCTCTCGATGATCATCGCCGACGACGAGCCGACCGCCAAGCGCGCGGCCGCCGCGATCTCCAAGGGAGACACGGGTTTCGCCGACGCGGTCACCGCGTACTCCACGCGCTCGGGCACCGACGCCACGGGCAAGCTTCTCGCATCCTACCGCAACGACCTGAACGCCCTCTTCCCCGAGGCGAAGGACCTTGACGCGGTACTCTCCCTCGAGCGGGGCAAGGTGAGCGGAATCCTGAAGACGGGTTCCCGCTTCGCGATCGTCCGCTGCGACGGCGAGCCGGCGCAGCCCGATTTCTCGTCCCCCTCTACCCTCGCTATCGTCAGGGCGTACCTGATGAAGAACGAGCGCGGCAAGGTCGAGGACTACGTCGTCTCGAAGGCGAAGGAATTCGTCGCCAAGGCACGCGGGACCGGGCTCGACGCCGCGGCGGCCGCGGAGGGACTGAAGAAATCCACCACCGGCGCCTTCGCGATCAACTACGGCAACTCCCCCCTCTTCGCCCCCCTCCCGGTCGAGACGAGCGCCGAGCTCGCCGACGCCGTGCGGAACGAGGACTTCTTCAAGACCGCGTTCTCGATCAAGAGCGGCGAGATATCCGACCCGATCCTCCTTGGCTCGAACGTGATGGTGTTGAGCCTCGCGGAGGAGAAGGCGGCGGAATCCGAGATGGCCCCATACCTGCTCAGCTACTACGCGGGGCAGTGGAACCAACGGTCCTTCACGAGCGCTATCATGAAGAGCGAGAAGCTTGAGGATAAGTTCATGGAGACCTACCTGAAGAACTTCCTGAACTGAGGGACCCGATGACGCCCCTCGTGGTCGAGACCCCGGGGGGCCTCTCGGTCTCCTACGGGGGCCGCTCGCTCTACTCCAGCCGGGACCCGGCGAGGACCCCGGAGCGCGCGGCGCGCGAGGCGGATATTCCGCCCGAGACCCTGGTGGTCTGCGCCTCGCCCCTATTGGGCTATGGGCTCGACACCCTGCTCGCCCGGCTGCCGTCCGGCTCCGCGGTCCTCGCCGTCGAGCGCGACGAGGCCTTGATGGCCCTCTCGCTTTCGCGCGCGCCGCGAGAGACACTCGAGCATCCCCGCCTTCGCTACTACCGCTCAGAATCGATCCCCGCGATACTTTCCCTGATCCCGCGCATGCCCGGCTTCCCGTTTCGCCGCGTTAGGCTCGTGAGCCTGTCGGGCGGTGCCGACCTCCACCGAGACTTTTACGCCGAGCTCGCCGCCCTCGCGGGGGACCTGCTCTCGCGGCACTGGCGCAACCGGCTCACCCTGATCCGCTTCGGCAGGGGATACGCGCGGAACCTATTCCGAAACCTCGCTCGCCTTCCCGACTCGACGCCTCTTCCCCTCGCCTCGGTCGGCAAGCCGATCCTGGTCGCGGGTTCCGGCCCCTCGCTCGAGCGCGCGCTCAGCGAGATCGCGCGCCACCGCGAGCGGCTGTTCGTCCTCGCCTGCGACACCGCGCTTCCCGTCCTCGCCGCCTCGGGGATTCGCCCAGACGCGGTCGCCGTCGTCGAGTCCCAGTTTTGGATCGAGCGCGCCTTCCACGGGCTCGCGCTCTCGCGGATACCGGTGTTCGCCGACCTCACGGCCCGTCCCCGTGCGGTTGCCCGCCTCGGCGGACCCGTATCGTACTTCCTCTCGGCGTACGCCGACGCGCGGTACCTGGACCGACTCGCGAACGCAGGCCTCGCGCCGCACGCCATCCCTCCCCTCGGCTCCGTCGGCCTCGCCGCGGTCCGCCTGGCGCTTGACGTCGCCGCCCCCGGCGAGCCCGTCCTCTGCGTGGGGCTCGACTTCTCGCACCCGATCGAGTCGACGCACGCGCGCGGCGCGCCCGCCTGCGTCGAGCGCGAGATCGCGGCCGCGAGGCTCGCGCCCATTGGCTTCGCCGACTCGTCTTTCGCCGAGGGTTCGTCCCCGGCGCGCGGCAAGGACGGACGCGAGGTCCGCACGGACCCGACGCTCTCCGGGTACCGAGACTTATTCGAGGCTGAATTCTCGCGCGTAGGGGGGCTCTTCGATTGCGGCGAGACGGGATTACCGCTCGGGATACCGAGGGCTAGGATTTCGGAGGTGCTGGCGCGGCAGGCGGCGGGGCGCAGTGCGCTCTACGCGGCGCAAGGCGCGGCGCAAAGCGCGGCGGAGTGCCCCTCTCGCGAGGCGATAGACCGTTTTATATCGGAAGAACGCGAGCGGCTTATCGCCCTTCGCGCGGCGTTAACCGGCGAGCGCGCGGCGGGCATCGACGAGGTGCGCGCCGAGCTCGTCGAGCTCGACTACCTCCACCTCCACTTCCCCGACAGCCACCGCGCGAGCGAGGCGACGGGTGACTTCCTGAACCGGGCGCGAGCCGAGGTCGAGTGGTTCCTGAAGACGCTTACTCTTCTTTCGTCTTGAGCACGGCGAGGAAGGCCGACTGCGGGAGCTCGACGTCCCCGACCATCTTCATGCGCTTCTTTCCCTCTTTCTGCTTCTCGAGCAGCTTTCGCTTCCGGGTGATGTCGCCGCCGTAGCACTTGGCGAGGACGTCCTTGCGGACTGGGTTAACGGTCTCGCGCGCGATGATATGGCTCCCGATCGCGCCCTGGATGGCGATCTTGAACTGCTGGCGCGTTATCTCTTCCTTCAACTGCTCGCAGACGTGGCGGGCCTTGTCGTAGGCGTTCCCCTTGAACGCGAGCTGCGAGAGGGCGTCGACCGGCTTCCCGTTTATCAGGATGTCGATCTTGACGAGCTCGGT
>JAKPSR010000425.1 GCA_029571425.1 Spirochaetota bacterium
ACCTCGGGCGACGGCTCGTCCGATTGGGAAGCGGTCCGGGACGGCTACGTCTCGGTGACGCGGGTGCGCTCGCAGCCCGAGGCGGCGAGCGGGGTCGCGGCGCCTTCGTTCCGGGTTTAGGCCGACGGGAGGGGAGAGAATGGCTGAGGGGATGCGCGAGGGGATCAGGCAGTATCGCGAGGGACGGTACGAGGACGCGTTGGTGTCCTTTCTCGGCGTGCCGGCGGGCGAGTCGGGCGGGAACCTCGAGCTCGCCTACTACATCGGGCTCGCGTACGCGCGCCTCGAGCGATACGACGACGCGCTCGTCTACCTCGAGCAGGTGGTGACCGCGGACACGGACCTCGCGCGCGTCTACCAGTGCCGTCTCGTGCTCTCCGTGATCTATACCCTGACCGGGCGGACGCGGCTCGCCGAATTCGAGCTCCGCAAGCTCGTCGACTCGGGCTACGAGTCGGCCCAGATATACTCGTCGCTCGCGTACATAGCCTTCGAGCATGGCCGCATCGAGGAGGCCGCCGACCTTTACGAGCGCGCCCTTGGCCTCGACGGCGACAACTCGACCGCGTTGAACGGCCTCGGCTACGTGCTCGCGTCCGCCGGGAAGGAGCTGACCCGCGCGCTGACCGTCTGCAAGAAGGCGGTCGACTCGGTGCCGGATAACCCCGCGTACCTCGATTCCCTTGGATGGGTGTACCATAAGCTCGGCCTCTCCGCCGAGGCGCGAACCTTCGTCAGGCGCGCCCGCGAGAGGGCGCCGGAAAGCAAAACGATACGCGAGCATCTCGACGTCATTCTGCAGGAAGGAACGGAGGTTCGCCGATGAAGCGCCGCGCCCTAGCAATCCTCGCCCTCGCCATCGCGGTGACCGCCGCGCAGGCGCACGCCGAGCCGTCGGCCGCCGACCGCGCCCTCGCGGGCGAGGAATTCCGCCGCGGCGTGCAGGCCTTTTACCGGGGCGCATTCAACGACGCGATCCTGGTCTTCGAGAAGGCGTTGTCCTACATACCCGGCGAGCCGCTGATCCTCGACTGGCTTGGGAAGGCGTATTACCGGAGCGGGATCGAGGGCGCCGCCCTCCAGCAATGGCAGTTCGCCGCCGACGCGGGCTACGGGAGCGCCCTCCTGCGCAGCAGGATCGAGGTCGTCCGCGAGCGGCGGAGCATCCGGCCTGATTTCGACGAGGCGTCGCGCTTCGTCGAGGCGGGCCAGATACCGTCGCGATCGGGGAAGACGGTCCTCTTCCGCCAGCCCTCGTCCGTGCTCGCCCTTCCCGACGGGAGCTTTTGGGTCGCCGCCTACGGCTCGAACGAAATCATCCGATTCGACGTCAACGGCGTCATACTTTCGCGCGCGCGCGGGCCCGCAGGCGGGCTCGACCGTCCCCTTGACCTCGTGCCGATGGGCGACGGGCGCATGCTCGTCACCGAGGTCGCGGCCGACCGCCTTTCCGTCCTCGGGGCAGACGGTTCCTTTATACGGTCCTTCGGGAAAAAAGGAAGGGGGAACGGCGAGCTCGTCGGGCCTCAGTACGCGGCGCTCGACGCGGCGGGCAACGTGTACGTGACCGATTACGGGAACGCGCGCGTCGTCGTATTCGATCCCGAGGGCGCGCCCTTGTTTACCTTCGGCGCCAAGTCGGCCGGCTTCCCCGGCTTCACGGCCCCGGCGGGCATCGCCTTCCTCGAGGACCGGCTCTACGTCGCCGACTCGGTGAAGGGTTCGCTTCACGTATTCGACACGGCGGGAAACTACGTCGAGACCCTGCTGCCCGAGGGCACGATACCGGTAAGCGAGTCGATCCGCGTGTGGAATGGATACCTATTGGTCGCGTGCGGGAATCGGGTATGCATGGTCGATCCCCATACCGGCGCCCTCTTCGACGCGGCCCGGCTCGGGAACGCCCCGATCCGGGTGACCAGCGCCGTCCCGGACGCGAACGGGAACCTGATACTCGCCGATTACAAGGGACAGACCGTCCAGGTCCTGTCGCGGATGGGCGAGCTCGCCGGCGGGATGTTCGTGCAGATCGAGCGCGTCAACGCCGAGAAGTTCCCGAAGGTGCTCGTCGAGGTTCGGGTGGAGGACCGAGGCAGAAACCCGATCGTCGGGCTTCGCGCGCAGAACTTCCACGTGACGGAGGAGCAGCGGCCCGTATCCGGCCTAGCCCTTGAGGGCTCCGCCTTCCTGAACGACGCGTGCGACGTCACCGTCCTCGTGGACCGCTCGCCCGAGTCCGCGCGATACGTCGCCGAGATTAACGCCGCGATCACCGAGATCAACGCCGCCATGGGCGGGAAGGGGACCTTGCGCATCGTGTCGGCCGGCTCGGTGCCGGTCAACGAGGGGGCGGGTCCCGCCGGAGATCGCGTCTTCGAGCGTGCGAAGCTTAAGTCCCCGGTCTCTTCTGAGTGGGCGTTCGATCTTGGCCTTCGCCTCGCGGTCAACGACCTCGTCAACGCGGAGAAGAGGAGGGCCGTCATCTTCCTGAGCGCGGGGAGAATGCCGGAGACGGCCTTTCGGCGCTATGGGCTCAACGACCTCGCCGCCTACCTAAACAATAACGGGGTGCTATTCTCGACGGTGTACCTGGCTCGCGGCGCGTCCCTCGGCGAGCTCGACTATCTCGCGCGCCAAACCGGCGGAGAATCCTGCTACCTGTATCGGAACGAGGGAATAGCCCCCCTCGTCGAGCGGG
>JAKPSR010000428.1 GCA_029571425.1 Spirochaetota bacterium
AAGGGCGAAGTACGAGTTTTTAAGATACTGGTGGTTCTGGTATTTCGCCGGGTTGAGCGCGACCTTCTTGACCGGCGATACCGACACCACGTTCAGGTTGCGGTCCAGCCCGACGATGTAGATGCCCGGGCCGAAGTACGCCTTCACGCGGACCCTGCGCCACTTGCCGCCGGTTTTAACGCTCTTCCAGGTGTACGCGTTCTCGAAAGAACGGACGAGCCGCGCGAGGGTCTTTGTATCGGGCTTGAGAGCCTTGTACACGGCGTTTTCGAGCGTCTGGTCGCCGTCCACCGCGAAGATAATCGGAGTGGTGAGCGCGGCAGAACGAACGGGTACGAATGGAGGCGCGGGACGCGAGGCGCCGGCCGGCGGGAGCTTCTTCGGGTTGTACACGAAGAGGTCGACCGCGTGGCCGGGAACGCCCATCTCCTGGTACTGGCCCGAGTAGCGCGCGTAGAGCTGCGAATACAGCGGGCGGTAGCGCAGGGCCCGCCGTGCGCGCTGAAGGCACCATGTGGCGCTCTTGTAGTTCTTCTTTTTAAGGTGGGCCATGCCCTGGCGGAAATAATTCTCGGCGCGGATAAGCGTGGTCTTTATCTCGCGGTAGGGCGCGACGAACTGCGGGTTGGCCCGCGCGAACTTCTTTTCCATGAGGTTTATTATGCCGATGGCCTTCTGCGCCTCGCAGTTGTTGATGTAGAAAATGACCAGGCGCGAGAGCTTGAGGAGCTCGATAAGCTCCTCGGGGGCCTTGCCGACGCGCACCGGGCTGCGGCCCGAAATGTCCACTCCGAAGACCTCGCGGACGGTCTCGAGGAGCGATTCGTACTGTCCGTTCACGATAAGCCGCTGGTTCGCGGGATCGCGCAGGAACTCCTCGTCGTCGGGATTGGAGATGAAGCCCGACTCGTAGATCACCGAAATGGGGAAATCCACGAAATAGGAAAACCGGTCGTCGGGCACGGCGCCGAACTGCCAGCTGTTGGCGCGCATCCCCCGGGCGACGAGCGCCTCCTTCAGGTTGAGCGCGTACCTGCGGGAAAAGTCGGTGGTGTCGTACTTGTTATAGAGCGTGAGAAATCCGCGATGGATGTCCTTGACGTACGAGAGAAAGCGGTTGCCCCACTTGTCGGTTGTGATGTGCACGCCCGGAATGTTCATCAGTCCGCTCGCCTTCACGATCGACGAGATGTTGTTGAGGTGCTCGCTGACGATGATGAACGCGCCGGCCTCGGTCGCCATGCGCACCGTCTCGACGAAGGGAATATTGCGGTAGATATCGCTTTTCCCTTTCATGACCTGCATGAAGTCGTCGGTCGACCTGATCTCTATGAAGCGGTTCGCCGAGAGGACGCGGTAAAGCTCGCGCGAAAGCATGATGGAGTAGTACTCCTCCGTAAGTCCCGTCGCGCTCAGACGGCCGGTCGTCTCGCCCTCCCATGCGCCGTTCTCGAGCTTGCCGTGCGCCGGGTCGACGAAAACGATGAGCTTTTTGCCCGAGGC
>JAKPSR010000429.1 GCA_029571425.1 Spirochaetota bacterium
CCCGCGGACGAACGCGACGATGGGCCGCGAGGGCACGTATCGGTTTAGGAGCACGAGCTTCAGGATGTCCCGATCGAGGTCCGCGACCGCGAAGGCGCCCTCCGTGCGCGGAGCCCGCTCGGAGAGCCCGGTGATGTGCTCGCCGTCGTAGGCCTCGATCACCCGAAGGAGGCCGGGCCGCACGGGAACGGAAAGGTCGCCCTCCCCGATAGGGGCGCTCCCCATCGCGACGATCGGCGGGAAGCGGCGGTCGCCGACGCATACCGCCGTCCCATCGTAGACCCGCTCGCCCCCGACGTAGACCTCGCGGACGCCCATCGTCTCGGGGCCATCGACGCAGAGGAAATCCGCGCTGTCGCCGGGCCTGACGAGCCCGAGGGGAATTCGATAATGCTCGACCGGGTTCACCGACGCGGAGCGGACGACGTCGTAGACGGAGTTGTCCGCGGCGAGCGCGCGCCGCACCGAGTCCGCGATGTACCCGCCGGCAAGGAAGCGCGGATCGGGCCCGTCCGAGCAGAGCATCGCGCGATCGGGATGACTCGATATGAGCGGAAGGAGGGCGTCGCCGTTCCCCCTGACGCCAAACCGAATTTGCACCGATATCCCGGCATCGGCCTTCGCGCGCGCGTCCTCGAGGGAAACGCACTCGTGGTCGGTGGAGATTCCGGCGCGTGCGAGGGCAAGGAGGTTCTCGCCCGATATGCCGGGGGCGTGCCCGTCGATCGGCTTCCCGCGCGCGAGCGCGAGGCGGATCGCGGGGAGGGCCGAGGACGTCCCCAGGATGACGCCGGGAAAGTCCATTACCTCCGACAGGTGCGTGATCATCGGCCGATCCAGCAAGAACTCGATCTCGGCGAGCGAGAGGCCCGCCGACGAGGGGGCGCCGCAGGCGAAGCGAAAAGGCATGCCAGCAAAATGATCGTGGAAGAAGGCGAGCCCCTCAGACCCGAGGACGTTCGCGATCTCGTGGGGATCGATCACGGCCGCCGCGACGCCGTTTGCGAGCGCGGCGCGCGCGTACTCGATCGGCGAGACGAGCGTGGCCTCGGGATGGCCGTGCGCGTCGACGAAGCAGGGAACGATGAACGGAAGCTCGCGGCGGGACGCCTCGGGGGCGAGCCGGTCGATCGAGGCGATGGCTCCATCGATGACCCGTATGGAAGCGGGATAGGTCTCGCGGGCGAAGGGATCGACGACGAACCCTTCCTTGGTGAAAGAAGCACGATGCATACGCTAAAGTATAGTTCCGAAGACCGCGCGGCGCAACGTCCACTTGCCCGCCCGTGGGGTTTTCGCTACACTGTCCCGACCATGAACACCATCGATTTACGGAGCGACACGGTCACCTGGCCGACGGACGCCATGCGCCAGGCAATGGCCGTAGCCGCCGTCGGCGACGACGTCTACGGGGACGACCCTACCGTGCGCGAGCTCGAGACCTACGCGGCGAGCCTCGCCGGAAAGGAAGCTGCCCTCTTCGTCCCCTCGGGCACATTCGGCAACCAACTCGCCCTTTTCACCCACTGCCCGCGCGGCTCCGAGGTAATCCTCGACGAGCAATGCCATATCGTCCAGCACGAGGCGGGGGCCTCGAGCGTGATCGCGGGCGTCCAGCTTCGGACCCTAGACCTCGCGGGCGAGACGATCTCGGCCGAGGCCATCCTCCCTCGCGTGCGCTCGGGCGACGACATCCACGAACCCCGCACGAGCCTCGTCTGCGTCGAGAACGCCCACTCGAACGGGAAGGTTATTCCCCTAGCGGCGATGGAGTCCGTTCGACGCGCCGCGGACCGAGCGCACCTTCCCATCCACCTCGACGGGGCGCGCGTCTTCAACGCGGCCGTCGCGCTCGGCGTCCAGGCGAAGGATATCACCCAATACGTCGACTCGGTGATGTTCTGCCTGTCGAAAGGCCTCTGCGCGCCGGTCGGCTCGATCCTGGCGGGAACCCGCCGCTTCATCGACGACGCGAGGAGGAAGCGCAAGCTAATGGGCGGCGGCCTCAGGCAGGCGGGGATACTCGCGGCCGCGGGGCTCGTCGCGCTCAAGGACATGCGGCCTCGCCTCGACGAGGACCACGAGAACGCGCGCATTCTCGCGCAGCGAATCGCCGCGATCCCGGGGATGCGCGTCGACCTCGCGTCTGTCCAGATAAACATGGTATACTTCACCCACGAGCGCGCAGGCTCGATCGATCCCGAGGCCTTCGTCGATTTCATGCGAGGCAAGGGAGTCCTGATCAACCCGCCCGGCGCCGACGGGGCATACCGCCTCGTGACCCATTACTGGATCACGAGGGAGCGGGTCGAGGCGGTCGCAAAGGCGATCGCCGACTTCTTCGCGTAAGGGGCTAAGATGGGAACGGAAACGGCCGGAAGGACAAATCTCGTGCGACTCGCCGCGCTCATCGCGCTCGTCGGCAACGCCGCCCTCGCGGTCTCCAAGTTGGCCGTCGGGGCGATCGGCGGAAGCCTCGCCGTTCTCGGCGACGGCATCGATTCATCGACGGACGTCGCCATCGCCGCGATGACGCTCGCGGTCGCCTTCGTGATCGACCGTCCCGGGGACAAGGGCCATCCGTGGGGTCACCATAAGGCGGAGACGGTCGCGACCATCGCGCTCGCCTTCGTCGTCATGCTCGCCGGATTCCAACTCGCCGCGTCCGCCGTCCATCGACTCCTTTCGCCCGAGGGTGCCTCGCTCCCGGGCGCCGAGGCGCTCGTCGTCACCGTGGCCTCGATCGCGGGAAAGCTCCTGCTCGCGCTTTCGCAGCGCGTCATCGGGAAGCGGGCCGGCAGCGCCATGATCCTGGCGAACGCCAAGAACATGACGAACGACGTCGTGATCTCGGCCTCCGTGCTCGCGGGCCTCGCCGCCTCGATCGCCTTCAAGCTGCCATTCCTCGATCCCGCCATCGCCCTCGCCGTCGGCGCGTGGGTGATGAAGTCCGCGGTCGGCATCTTCATGGACCTCAACGCGGAGCTGATGGACGGGAACGCGAACGATGATCTCTACAAGTCGCTGTTCGACGCGGTCCGGTCCGTGCCGGGCGCGGGAAACCCCCACCGCGCGCGGATACGCAAGATGGCGAGCGTGCTGGACATCGACTTGGACATCGAGGTGGACGGGAAGCTTTCGGTGCGCGAGGCGCACGAGATCGCCGGCGAGGTCGAGCGCGCGATCAGGCGCTCGATCAACGACGTCTACGACATCATGGTGCACGTCGAGCCCGCCGGCCGCGGCGAGCACGGCGAGCAGTACGGCCTCACGGCGCGGGACGTGCAGTAGGGCCCGAGGCGAGCCAGGCGTCGACGAACTCGATCATCCACTGCTGCACCCCGCCGAACCATCGGTCCTGCAGGGCGACGGCTTCCTTCCCCACGTAGCGAAAGTGCCAGCACTCCCATCGATACCCAGTGACCCCTTCGTACCCGTCCGGGAACGAGAGCGACCACCCCCACGCGCCGGCGTTGGCGGCGAGCCAGCGGCCAGCGCGCGTCAGGGCGAAGTCGTCCGTGATGGAGCCGAAATCGACGGCCGTGCCGAGCTGGTGCTGGCTCGCGCCGGGGGGAGCGGACTCCCGGTCGGCGGCCGCCTTCCCGAGCTCGCGGACGTTTCGGTCATAGAGCTTTTCTTGGTACTCGAAGGAGCGGAACGACGAGCTCGCGACGAGGGTCACCCCGTCGGCCCGTGCGGCGCGCGCCATCTCGTCGAGCGCGCGCTCTGCGGGCGCGCGAAGGGCAAGGCCATCGCGACCGGGAAGGTACGAGCGACCCTTGGCGAGCGGCACGAGGTCGTCGGGCTTATATCCCGCGCCGAGGCGGCGCGCCTTGTCGACGCGCACGAGAAGGCCGTCGCGGTCCGACGCGATGGCGGCGGAAAGGTCGCGAACGAAGGCGTCGCGGTCGGAACGGATGGCGGCGGCCATTTCCGCGGGAAGGGATGGCACGGCGGCTATGGCGGCCTCGACGCGCCGGGCGTCGGGAGAGCCGGCGGCGCAGGCCGCGGCGGCCGCGGCCAGGGCGACGCAGAGAACGGCCCGCCTCACGACGCGAAGTCCTTCACGGTCCAGCCGCGGCGCCGCGCGACGCGGGCAAGCCTGCCGTCGGGGTTCGCGGCGACGGGCCGGCCGACCAGCTCGAGAAGCGGGAGGTCGTGCACGCTGTCGGTGTAGAACGAGCAGGACTGGAGGTCGATCCCGGCGCGCGAGGCGTAGTCGCGGATGATACTGCACTTATTCCGCGAGAACACGGGCACGCCGACGAGCTTTCCGTCGAATCGTCCCTCGCGGTCGTACGCGAACTGGGTCGACACGATCTCGGCGGCGCTGACCCCGAGGTCGAGCGCGAGCGGGTACACGGCCTCGAAGGGAGCCGAGGTCGCCAAGATGACGCGTACCCCCTCCTTCCGGAGGGCATCGATCTCGCGCCGCGCGCCGGGATACACGGTCCCGCGAAGGGCGCGCCGGTACGCGACGCGACCAACCTCCTCGAGGTCGGCGCGGCTGATCCCGCGAAGGCGCGGAAGGCTTCGCTTATAGAGCGCGTCCATGCTGACGCTGAACGCTCGATAGAGAACGAAGAGGACGGGCGCGGCGAGGAGGTACCAGGGCTTAACGATCCCGCGCCTGACGCACTCGACGATGAACGGCACGGTTGACGCCCCCCTGATGATGGTGTGGTCGACGTCGAAAAAGGCTATCGTTTCCCGGCGCATGATTTCAAAGGATAATCGTTATCTCGCTCTTGAACAAGCCCTTGCGAAACACGAGGCGCCTCGAAAGGTTGCGGCACATGCGGAGCCCGAGCCCGCGGTACCTGCCCGACTCAGCGTCGTAGTGCGGCCTTGCGTGGAGGTTCCCGCGCAGCGCCTCGCCGAAATTCGTCGTTGGGTAGCGGAAGCGTATTCTGGGCTCGGGCGCCTCGTCGACGACGACCTCGACGGAGTAGCGGCCGAAGGCCTTGCCGTGCGATATGATGTTATCGAAGCACTCGACAGCCACGAGCGTGGCGCGCCGGTACACGTCGTCGTCGGGGAATTCGCAGCACGCGATGAAATCCTCGAGCAACTGGATATTCGCGTAGTCGGGCCTCAGCTTGATCCGGCAACGCCTGTCGGCCACGGGACTACAGGACTTCGGTGAGCGAATAAATAACGGTGAACATCTCGCTGAAACCGGTCGACTCGATCGCGAGGCGCACGACCTCCGACGGCTTCATGACGTAGAGCTTAAAGCCCATCTCCTCGCCGTCGTCGACGGCGGCCATCAGAACGCCGAGCCCGGACGACGAGAGGTTGGTGACGCGGGAGAGGTCAAGCACGAGGTTCGTCTGCTTGATCAGGGAATACACCTTCTGCTGGAACTCGGTGTAGGTGTACGAGTTAATCGTCCCCGCCACCTCGAGAAGGGCGTAGTTTGAGCCGCGCTTCTCGACGATCGATATGTTCTCCATTGAGTCCCCCTTACTTGCTCAGGTACTTGAAGACGAGGACGGTGATGTCGTCCTCGAGCTCCCGCGAGACGAAGCCGGATAGGCTTTCGCACACGAACCGCGCGATGCGCCCGGCGGGGTACGTTCGGTTATCCATCAGGAGCCGCTGGACCCGGTCCTTCCCGAATCGCTCGCCGCGGAGGTTCGTCGAGTCCACGAGGCCGTCGGTCGTCAAAAGCAGGATATCCTGCGGGTTCAGCGCGATCTTCTTGACCTTAAGGTACCGACTCACGTCCCGGACGAACCCGAGCACGCGTCCCTCGCCCTGTATCTCGATCGCGTTGTTGTAGGCCGCGGTGTAGAGCAGCATGACGGGGATGCCGCAGTTGAAGTAATAGAGCGTGTTCGCGGTGAAGTCGATGAGGCCGAAGACGCCGGCGAAGAAGGTGCCCTTCGGCAGGTTGTTCTTGATGAAGCCGTTCACCTTCACGACGAGCTGCTTGAAGTCGCCCGTCTCCGTGAGGAAGGTCCGGATGACGGACTTGAGGATGACCATCGACATGCTGGCGTTGAGTCCCTTGCCTGAGACGTCGCCCATGACGAAGAGGTACTTGTCGTCGGCGAGCTTGATGAAGTCGATGAAGTCGCCGCCGAGCTTGCGCGCCGATTGGGTGATGAAGTCGACGTCGACCTTGGGATGCGCGATTCGGTCGATGCTCTCCTGGATCGACGTGATGATCTGCCCCGAGAACTCTATCTCGCGGTCGACGGTCAGGACGACCGACTCGTTCGCGATGTTCTTGAGGTAGTACATGACGAGGAAGAAGTTCGAGTAGAGCTTCGAGAGGACGGCGAAGTCGTACTCGGTATAGTCGGCGCCGCGCTTCTTCGGGCCGAGCATGATGAGCCCGACGACCCGGCGCCCCTCTCGGATCAGGATGAACGCGTCCGCCTGCCCCGCGTCGAAGACCTTCATGAGGTCCGCCTTCTCGTCGGCGTATATGTGGTTCGTGATGACCTGGGTCTTCATCACGACCGAGTCGTTTCGGTTAAGGAGGAACTCGATGCCCGGGTCGTCGATGGCGATGGACGCCTTGGAGCCGGTCGTCGAGTGCACGGTCGCGAGCGTTCCCTTGTCGTCCGAGACCAGGATCTGGACGGACGCGCACTCGACGTACTGGTCGAGGAGGGCGACGGTCTTCTCGACGACCTCGTTCCCGCCGGCGGTGTAGTCGATGGAGTCGAGGCCGGACTCGAGGTCGGCGGCGTAGTCGGAGCCCACGCGGACGTACCTGCGGAGCCTCGACGACGCGCGCGAGCGCACGGCGAGGAGGGCCACCGCCACGGCGACCAGGCAGACGATCACGAGGAGCGGCGCGCTGACGATCTCCATCAGCGCGGCAGTCACGAGGGCGGCGAGGAGGCTGAAGATCAGGGTGAGCACGGCGAAGTTGATGACGGACGCGATGATGAGCGAGCGGTCGTAGATGGTCGTCATCGAGACGGACTGGTACACGAGGACCAGCATCAGGGCGGCGCCGAACGGGACGAGGGGCAGCGCCCAGAAGAACGTGTGGGAGAAGCGCCAAAGGAGGTAGGTGACCCCGATGCCGACCGCGAGGGAAAGGGCCACGAAGAGCAGCCGCTGCCGGTAGATCCTGCTGCGCAGGCGGGCGGCGCGGACGATCAGCGACAGGATGGTGAACGCGGGGATGCCCACCGCGAAAACGCCGACGAACGCCGAGAGGCCATCGATCCCGCCCGGCAGCGCGCGGGACGAGAACGCGAAGCCGGCCTCGCGGGTCCAGGACACGGGACCGACGCCGGCGAACGAGGCATAGAGGCCGGCGAGGAAGAGGACCATGCCCACCGTCGAGGCGAGCTTGCTCTTGACGTTGTACGGGATCATCAGCGCGTATCGCGCGAGGAAGAGCGAAAGGAGCGAGCCGCAGGCAAGGGCCGCGCGGAAGGAGATCAGCGCGATCCACGGGTTGTCCGTGTACAGGAGGTGCGCTGTGAGCGCGACGAAAAGGGTCGCGAATGCCGAGACCATCGTCAGGCCTATGAACGTCCCGCCGTCCTTCTCCCCACGCGCGTCCAGGTAGTACGAGAACAGGAAGAGGAAGACGGACAGAATGTAACTGAATACGAGCAGGTTCATGCTTACTCCCCTATCTTGGCGACGAGCATGGTCACGTCGTCGCGGAGTTTCTTGTCGCCGTTGTACGAAAGCACAAGGTCGGCTATGTCGTCGATGAAGTGCTGGGCGCCCTTGTGCGCGCTGTTCCTGATCGTGTCCAGGTAGAGCTCGGTGTCGCCGAGCTCGACGCCGGAATCGTCCATCACCTCGGACACGCCGTCGGAGGCCATCAGCACCACGTCGCCGCGGTACAGCGGGGCTTCCTCCTGCGCGATCTCGTCGAGATCGATGATCCCGACGAGGCTGCAGGTCGACTGAAGCGGCTTGATCTTATAGCCGCCCGGTCCCCGGGTGATTATCAGCGGGTCCGCCATCGACGCGTTGACGTATCGGATGCGCATCGCCTTCGTGTCGACGATGCCGATGAAGAGGACGGTATACTTGTCCTGGAGGTGCATCGACTTGATGGCGGTGTCGATCGCCCGGATCATCCCGGGCAGGTCTTCCTTGTTCTCGATGATCTTAACGGTGTTGACGACGACGCCCATGACCAGGGCCGCCGCGAGACCCTTGCCCGAGACGTCGCCGAGGAGGAAGCAGGTGCGGTGCTCGTCGAGCGGGATGACGTCGTAATAGTCGCCGGAGACGTTGACGAGGGGGCGAAAGTACGCGGCGATATCGAGCCTCGGGACGGTCGGCATGCGCGCGGGGAGGAAGGACATCTGGGTCTGCGCGACCATGTCCCATTCCTTCGCGAGTTCCGCGATTGCCGTGAGCTTGGTGATCGTCTTCGTGCGTTTCTGGAAGCTCGCGAACTCGTGCAGCATCGTCGAGAAGACCTCCTCCTCGAAGACCAGCATGTATCGGCACATCACGTAGAGGTGCAGCTTCCCGTTTACGAGGAAGAAGCCGCGCGCGTCCTTGAAGCCGGAGACGAGCCCGAGGTTTTCGTCGATCAGGTAGAAGCCGTCGCTCCAGGTCTGGGGGAAATTCCGGCAGAGGACCTCGAGGGTCTCGGGATCGGTCGCGATGCGCGTCGAGCTGTTGTAGATGACGTACTCGTTCTCGGCGTTCACGTAGAGGACGGAACAGTCCGCCTCCCGCTCGAGCACGGACTGCGCCGCGTCGATGAAGTCCTCGACGGTGTACGAGAAGCGGAGCCGGTCGACGAAGCGCATCATGAGCCGGGAATGGCTCACCTGGAAGACGCGGTTTTCGAGGCGCGCCCATACCTCGCGCGTGATGAGGGAGGACGCGAGGACGGCGAGGGCGAAGGTGACGGCCGCCGAGACGAATCGCCCCGGAAGGGTAAACTCCGGCATGATGATGAACATGAACAAGGAGAAGACGATACCGACGAAACCGTCGATGGCGAGCTTCGCGAGCCGCTTTTGGGACTGAATCATCCTAACGCACCTCTTGCACGAGAGAAATGCCGCGCCCGCGGGGAGCGGGCACGCCCCCTGCCGCGGAATGCGGGTTCATACTATAGTAGCATAAAAATGGGTCTTTGAGCGAAAAAAACGTCCTACTCGTGTAGGTCGGCGAGGGCGATCGGGGTTGGGTGCGCGTTTTCCCCCTCGAGCTTGGCGACCTCCTCAAGGAGGCTGCGGGCCTTGGAGGAAAGACGGGTCGGCACCTGCACGACGATCTTGATGTAGAGATCGCCTTTCTTACCGCCCGCGACGGGCACGCCTTCCTCGCGAACGCGCAGTAGCTTGCCGTTTTGGGTCCCGGCCGGGATCTTGAGCTTGATTTGCCTCTCGTCGAGGGTAGAGACGGTGATTTCGGCTCCCAGGGTAGCCTGGGTGATCGATATCGGCACGGCGCAATAGAGATCGGCCCCGGAGCGCTCATAGTAGGCGTGGGGCTTCACGCGGATGAAGACGTACAGGTCGCCGTAGCCGCCGCCGTTCGTGCCGGCGTCGCCTTGGCGCGGTATGGCGATGCGCTTCCCGTCCTCGACCCCGGCGGGGATGGTGACCAATATCTTTTGGCGTTTCTTTTGCACTCCGCTTCCGCCGCACTCGCGGCAGGGGTTTTCGATGATCGTGCCCTCGCCGTGACAGGTCGGGCAAGGCGAGGCTATCGAGAAGAAGCCGGAGCTGTGCCGGACTTGCCCCGAGCCCTGGCAGGTCGCGCAGGTGCGGCGGCCGGAGCCGCCCGAGGCGCCGGTTCCCTTACAGGCGGCGCACTGCTCGTTCCGCGAGTACTGTATCTCGGCCTTGGTCCCGTAGACCGCGTCCTGGAAATTAATCTGAAGATCGTAGCGGAGGCTCGAGCCCTGCGCGGCGCCGCCGCGGCCACCGGAGCGACGGCGCGATCCGCCGCCCCCGAAAAGGTTTTCGAATATACCGCCGAAATCCCCGAAGATGTCCTCGAAGCCCTGGAAGGCGCTCGGGTCGAATCCCCCCGGGCCGCCCGCGCCCATACCCTCGAGCCCGGCGAAGCCGTACTGGTCGTAGGCCTGCCGCTTTTGGTCGTCCGATAGGACCTCGTAGGCCTCGGTGGCTTCCTTGAAGCGTTCCTCGGCCTCTTTGTTCCCCGGGTTCTTGTCGGGATGATACTGGATGGCGAGCTTTCGGTAGCCCTTCTTTATGTCGTCCTTGGACGCGCCTTTGGGGACGCCCAATACCTCGTAATAGTCACGTTTTGTCACGGGAGACTCCAGAATCGGGGCTGTCGGCGCTGGGCGAGCGGGCCGAGGATATCCTTGGCCCGCCCGACTCCGGATGCGCGGTTATTTATTATCGTCGTTTACCACTTCGTAGTCAACGTCGTCGGCTGAGCCCTTCGACGGGCCAGAGCCCGCGGCGCCGGCGCCGGCGTAGCCGTCGGAGGGGCCGGAACCGCCGGCCTCGCCCTGCGCTTGCCCGGCTTGGTTCTTGTACATCTCCTCCGCGATCTTATAGCTCGCCTGCTTAAGCTCCTCGGTCTTCGCCTTGATCGACTCGACGTTTCCGCCCTCGAGCTCGCGCTTCAGGGCCGCGACCGCGTCCTCGATCTTCTGCTTGTCCGCGGCGCCGACCTTGTCGCCAAGGTCCTTAAGGGACTTCTCGGTGGAGTAGATCATCGAGTCGGCCTCGTTCCGCGCCTCGACCTTCTCGCGCTCCGCCTTGTCGGCGGCGGCGTTGGCCTCGGCTTCCTTGACCATCCGGTCGATCTCGCTCTCCGAAAGCCCCGACGAGCTCTCGATGCGGATCTTCTGCTCCTTGCCGGTGCCGAGGTCCTTCGCGGCGACGTGGACGATGCCGTTCGCGTCGATGTCGAAGGTTACCTCGATCTGCGGAACCCCGCGCGGCGCGGGAGGTATGCCGACGAGGTCGAACTTCCCGAGTGTGCGGTTCTGCGTCGCCATCTCGCGCTCGCCCTGAAGGACGTGGATCGACACGGCGGTTTGCCCGTCGGCCGCGGTCGAGAAGACCTGGCTCTTGCGGGTCGGGATCGTGGTATTCCGGTTGATCAGCCGGGTAAAGACGCCGCCCATCGTCTCGATGCCGAGCGAGAGGGGGGTAACGTCGAGGAGCAGGACGTCTTTGACGTCTCCGCCGAGGATGCCGCCCTGGATCGCGGCGCCGACGGCGACGGCTTCGTCGGGGTTAACGCCCTTCGAGCCCTCCTTACCGAACAGCTCCTTGACGATCTGGAGAACCTTGGGCATGCGGGTCGAACCGCCGACGAGGAGGATCTCGTCGATCTGGTCGACGGTAACGCCGGCGTCCTTGATCGCCTTGCGGCAGGGTTCTTTCGTTCGCTCGAAGAGGTCATCGGTCATCTGCTCGAACTTCGCGCGGGAGAGGCTCTTCTGAAGATGCTTCGGGCCC
>JAKPSR010000434.1 GCA_029571425.1 Spirochaetota bacterium
CGCCTCGGTCGTCGTTCTCGAGAACATCTATCAATACCGCGAGCGGGGAACGAAGCCCACCATCGCGGCCGTGCTGGGGACGCAGGAGGTGTTCGCCTCTGTTTTGTCCGGGAACCTCACGACGATCTGCGTGTTCATACCGATCATCCTCTTCAAAAGCGACCTTGGCTTTATCGGGCAACTTTTTACCGATCTTATCTTCACCATCATCATCGCGCTTGTCTCGAGTCTCTTCGTCGCCATCTTCCTCGTGCCGGTGCTATCGAGTAAGTTTCTGTCGATCAAGACGCGCGCGGAGAAGCCGCTGAAAAAACCAACGCTGATCCGCGTCGACGGGGCGATCGAGAGGTGGCTTGCCGCGCTTTCCAACCTATACGAGGGCGCCCTCAGAACGGTGCTAAAGCGCCGGAAGACGACCGTGATCGTCGTGCTCGGCCTCTTTCTCGTGAGCCTCGCGACGATAACGCGGCTTAACGTCAGGCTCATCCCGAACATGAGCGACGATTCGGTTACCCTCGAGGTAGAGCTTCCCCTCGGCACGAAACTCGACGACACGAACGCCGTCCTTCAGCAGCTTGAGGCGATCGTGCGCGACGAGATTCGAGGATACGAGTCGATCATCACGACGGTTGGATCGGGTGGGCACTTTTCCTCGAGCAAACCGCACTACGGGACGATCGCGGTAAACCTTCCCGACGCCACGGAGCAGATCGACACCGCGGACGCGGTCAAGGCAAAGCTGCGCGCGCACTTCGACTCGTTCCCGCAGGCTACCATGACGTTCTCGGCCGGAATGATGCGGAACATGACCGGGGCGGACATCGACATAGCCGTGCGCGCCGACGATCTCGACGCGGCGCTCTCATCAGCGCGGGATATCGTCGCCATAATGAAGGCGTCGGTTCCTGACGTCTCGGAGGCGACGATCGACACGACCGAGGGCCTGCCGGAGGTCGAGGTAGCGATAGACCGCGACCGGGCGTACGACTTCGGCGTGACGGTCACGGCCGTCGCGAACGAGATTTACGCGAGCGTCAAGGGAAAGGCCGCCACAGTGTATCGAGAGAAGGGAGAGGAATACAGCGTGACGGTCTATCTCCAGGATTCAGACCGCTCGAGCGTGCCCGACCTCGAGAAAATCTACGTTAAGGGAACGGGCGGCCGCGTCGCCGTGTCAAACTTCGCGACCCTGGAAAAGGGCCTCGGGCCCGTGGCGATCAACCGAGAGGACCAACGGCGAACCGTGCATATCCAGGCGGATATCCTGACGAATACCAAGGCGAACGCCGTCGAGGACCGGATCAAGAAGGCGCTCGACGAGAGCATCGTGCTCCCCGAGGGGGTAACGGTGTCCTATGAAGGGTCCTGGAAGGAGATCGCGGAAACAGGTCGCGTGTTCGCCATGATCATCACGTTAGCCTTGCTGCTGGTATACGGGGTCATGGCGGGAACGTACGAGTCGTTCAAGGACCCGTTCATCAACATGTTCACGATCCCTCTCGGGCTCATCGGCATCGTCGCGATCTACCTGGTAACGGGGCAGTTCATATCGATGTTCACCGCGCTTGGCTTCGTCATGCTCGTCGGGATAGCCGTCAATAACGGCATCATCCTTGTCGACCAGACGAACCTTCTCGTGAACCGCGGGACTCCGCTGAAGGAGGCTTGCGTGCAGGCGGCAGCCTCGCGGCTGCGACCGATTTTGATGACCACGCTGACGACGCTTCTCGGCATGTTCCCGATGGCCTTTTTCCCATCGGCGAACTCCGTGATGCTCCAACCGATCGGCTTGAGCGTTTTCGGGGGGCTCCTGTCGAGCACGCTCATCACGCTGTTCTTCATCCCCGTCCTGTATTCTCTCGTCAACGAGCGCTCGACGCGCAAGGAGGCCGTATGTATCGAGTCGAGATAGTTTCGAACCGCTCCGTCAAGGACGAGATCGTCGAGGGCCTTGAATCGACGATGCCCGGGATACTGTATACCGTACTCCCGCAGGCGGAGGGCCGCGGCAAAAGAGACCGGAAGCTCGGAACGACGACATGGCCCGAGCTGAACTTCGCGCTATTCGCGTACGTCGAGGACTCGGATCTCGCCGGTGTCAGGGCTGTCGTGCGGGAGGTAAAAAGCCGCTTCCCGAAGGAAGGCATTGCAATCTTCGCCGTTCACGCGGAAGCGCTATAGAAAAAAGGGCACCCAATGGGTGCCCTTCGTCTTTACGTAGTCGCCCGAGCGCGCGGGCACAAACGCCGTTTACTCCTTCGTCTGGTCGACGAGATCGGTCGCGCGGAGGAGGCGAATGCGGCCCTTGTCGTCCTGGACGAGAAGCCCCTTATCGGTGACCATGATCGCCGTAGCGGGCGACACGTTCACGGCCGATCGGGCTTTCGCCTCGAGGGTCTTGTCGAATCGGGCGACGACGAACTTCCCGCCAGCGGCCTCAATGACGGCGTAGTAATCGTTGGCGTTCTTGACGAGGACGCTGTACTCGGCAACCTTGTCGGCGCCCTGCTTCGTCACCTCGAGGGTCGTCGGGTCGATAAGGACGAGGGTGACGGTACCGCCGCCGCCGTTCTTTCCCGCTATGGCGATGAGCCCACTTCCGGTGTCGTGGACCGCGCGGCCGCGAATGGTGTTGACCGGGGATGTCTTCATCGTCTTCCCGTCCGCCAGGTTCACGAGAACGAGCTCGGAGAGGTACCCCTTGTCGTCGAGGGTCTTGAGAGCGGTCGCGGGCATCGCGGCGGCGAGGGCGGCGTCGGCCGCGTCCTTCGCCTTCTTCTCTTCCTCGGCGATCACCTTTTGCTGGTCGTCGGCGATCTTGGCGCGGTCATCGCGCGCTTCCTGCTGCTTGGTATCCGCGAATTCCTGCTCGACCTTCGCCTCTTCCTTCTTCTGCTCGGCGGCCTGCTGCGTTTGCGCGATCTCGGCCTCTTTATTGGCGACGTCCTCTTTCTTCTGGTCCGCGGCCTTCTGAGTCTCGGCGGCCTTCTTCTGGGCAGCGGCGTCCCCGGGCTTCGCCTCGGCTTCTTTCTTCGCCGCGTCGGCCTTCTTCTGGGCCTCCGTCGCTTCCTTCTTTTGCTGGGCGAGCTCGGCCTGTTTCTTCGCTGCTGAGTCCTCGGCCTTCACGGCGTCCTTCTGCGCGGTCTCGGCACGCTTTTGCGCGGCGTCGGTCTCGCGCTCCTTGATGTCGACCATATCCTTTCGGGTGTCGATACCCTTCGACGGGTCTTCCTGCATCTTGCCGACGACCTCGTCGTCGCTCAACGCCTTGGTGTCGATCGAGCTGATCGTGCCGGCGAGGCGCGGGTCGGAGAGGGGAACGACGATCTGCGCCTTTCCCGGCCACTCGTCGTACCTGACGGATAGGCCCACCTTGTCGGCGGTTAGGTAACCCAAGACGACTTTCTTGTACCGCGTCTTGAACACGTCGAGCTTGCCGCGGTAGACGGCGTTATAGACGGTGATGAACTCGGCGAGGGTCCGCGCGTCGCGCGCCGAATAGCCGTACGCGACGGTGAGGTAGCTCGCGATGATCGAGCGGAGATTCCGTATGTGGTTAACGCCGACGCTTGGCCCGAGGACGAGGATGTCCGCGTCGAGCCCTGCCTTGTCGGCGGGATCGACCGCGTGGATCACGTAGTACCGATCGCTAGAGCCGGCCTTTCCGTCCCGAAGGAGGGTCGAGCCCAACGCCATCCCGATACCGCTGATCTCCTCGGCGGTATTGACCACGGTCTCGGGTCCTTCGTAATTGATGAACTCGATCTTGGCGGACGCCCCCTCGAGCTCCTTGCGATCGACCTCAAGCGCCCCAAGTGGGGCAAGGACG
>JAKPSR010000005.1 GCA_029571425.1 Spirochaetota bacterium
GCGTCGAGCTCGTCGATGAAGATAATGCACGGCGCGTTCTTTCGCCCCTGCTCGAAAAGGTCGCGGACGCGGCTCGCCCCGACGCCGACGAACATCTCGACGAAGTCGCTCCCCGAGATGCTGAAGTAGGCGACGTTCGCCTCGCCGGCGACCGCGCGGGCAAGCATCGTCTTGCCCGTGCCCGGCATGCCAACGAGAAGGACGCCCTTCGGGATCCGCGCGCCCATCTTGACGAATTTCTGCGGGTTCTTGAGGAAGTCGACGACCTCCTCAAGCTCGTGCTTGGCCTCCTGCTGACCAGCGACGTCGGCGAAGGTAATCTTCTTCGCGCCCTCGTAGCGGCGCGCCTGGCTCTTGCCGAATTGGAAGGCGCGGTTACCCTGGCCCTGGGTCTGCCGCATCATGATGACGAGGAAGACGATGATCAGGATGACCGGCACGAACTGGATGACGGTATACCAGAATGACCCGTTCCCGGGGCCGCCCGTGACGCGCACGCCGTGCTCGTTGAGGAGAGGCATAAGGCGCTCGTCGTCGTACGGTATGTAGGTCCGGAAGAGTCCCTCGGCCGGGCCCATGTTCTTGAGGACGCCCCGGATCTCGCGCTGGTCGACGATCTTCACGGCGTCGACCTGGCCCTGCTCGACGCGGGCGACGAATTCGGAGTACGGCATCTCCTTCCCCGCCGCGGAGCTGGGCCCGGCGAAGAGGTAGAGCATGAACACGCCCAGGACCACGAGGAAGAACACGAGGCCGAAGCGGCCCGCGGGGGCGTTCTTGCGCCCCGGAATGTCAGGTTTCTTGTCTTGGTCGTTTTGCGCCATGTAGTCCCTTTATTGTCTTCAGCGAACGTACCAGTCGGGGTAACCAAAACGCGAGCCGTACACCGCTCGCACCCGCCCCGCCTCTTCGACGATCGGGACGAGCGATCGGTCGCGCTCGTCGACGGACCAGTCGTTCATCAGTTTCTTCACGCTTTTCGAGCCGCCGTCGGCCGTCTCGACCGAGTCGCCCGCGACGCGTGAGCGCACGACGATCGGGAGCGTGAAAGGACCGAGGGTCCCGTCGAGGCGGGTTTCGCCCGCGTTCCCGGTCACCGTGATTTCGCCGAAAGGAAGCGCGTAGGCCCCATTTTCAACGATATATACAAGATACCCACTTTTCCGCTTCTGCACAATATCGGCGCGCAAAAAAACCCCGCCCCCCCGGCGTTCCAGCGTCAAACCGGAACCGGAGACGCGTCCCGCTTCCGGCGAAAGCCGCGACATCCTGGCGAGCAAGGGATAGGGAACCCGACGATCGACGGCGAGAAGGCCGAGTCCGCGATGGAGAAGGCGTAGGCGAAGGGCCGGATGAAGGCGGTCGAATTTTTCCCCGTCGACGACGATGGCCGCGTCGCCCGAGCGAACCCATTCAGGCAAGGACCGCGAGGCTAGGTACGCCTCTTCGATTCGGGCCTTTTCCGCCGCGCGGAGGAGGGCGCGCCACCAGCCGGGAAAATCGCGATCGAGGGCCGGCACGAGGCGGTGCCTGATCCGGTTACGAAGAAAGCGCGTGTCGGCGTTCGTCCGGTCCTCCCGCCACGGGACGCCAGCCCCCTCGAGGAAGGCGACGATCTCCGCGCGCGAGACGCCGAGAAGCGGCCGCACGATCCGCCCGCGGCGGGCGGCGATCCCGGTCGCCGAGCCGGAACCCTGAAGGACGCGCATCAACAGGGTCTCGAGTTGGTCGGTGCGGGTATGCCCAAGAAAGACGTATGGGGCTCCGAGGGCGCTGGCGCGTTCCTCGATGGCTCGGTACCGAAGGGAACGGGCCGCCTCCTCGATTCCCCTCCCCCGCCGCGCGGCCTCCCGCTCGACGGCGCCACGGCCCAACGCCACGATCTCGCAGGGAACGGGCGGCTCGAGGGCCGAGGCGAGCGACTCGACGAAACGCGCGTCGGCGGCGCTTTCATCTTCGGGCCTAATCCCGTGGTCGACGGTCAGGGCGCTCGGGCGATACCCGAACTCCGATGCTAGCCGGGCAAGGATGACGAGGAGGGCGACGGAATCCGCGCCGCCCGAGCAGGCGACGAGGACGGTAGACCCAGAAAGCCCGGGAAGGGAAGCGAGAGAGGAACGGACTCGATCCTGCGTCGACTGCATACCATCACCCCGCGGAAAAAAAAACGTCCGGCCGACCCCGAGGGGCCGAAGCCGGACGTCGCTCGCCCAAGTCGGGCTTACTTCGACGCGGGCGCCGCGGCGGCGGCCGGGGCCGCAGCGGGAGCGGCGGCGGCAGCCGGAGCGGCGGCGGTCGCAGCGGCGGCCGGGGCCGCAGCGGCGTCTGCCTTCGCGAAGCGGAGGGTCGCGATCGAGAGCTCTAAGTCGGTCAGGACCTTCACCGCGCCCGGAAGCTTGATGTCGCGAACGTGGAGGGAGTGGTTCAGCTGAAGGCCGCTGACGTCAACGACGACGCGCTCCGGCAGGTCCTTCGGGAGGCACTCAACCTCGATCTCGGGAGCTCCGGTCTCGAGAACGGCGCCGGAGCGAACGCCCTCGGGGGTACCGGTAAGGCGAACGGGAATCTTAGTGCGGAGGACGCGGCCCTGCTCGATCTCATAGAGGTCGACGTGGAGGAAGGAATCGTCGACGATGTCGTACTGGGTATCCTTCACGAACACCTCGACGTCCTTCGAGCCGTCGACCTTCACCTTAACGATCGTGCTTTCGGTGATACGGTGAAAAAGCTTGCCGAATTCCTGTTCGTCGATATCGATCATCACGGCCTTGCCGTGCCGGTCGTACATGACGGCGGGAAGACGACCCTCGCCGCGAAGGCGCTTAGCCGCGCCCTTGCCGGAAACGGTCCGGGTACGGGCATTCAGTAATTTCTGGTCCATCAAGAACTCCTTTCTATCGGGGCCGCCTTAGGCGGTCCCCTTCCATGCACATCGGCCTCGCGGGGCGGCGCCCCCGAACCGGGAATGTGGCATTATTCGCTGGGACGGTAGGATTCGAACCTACGGAATGACGGTACCAAAAACCGTTGGCTTACCACTTGCCGACGTCCCAATATCTTCGCGTCTCTTCGGCAGACGCACGACCGGGACTTAGGCGAAATCGCCTATAGATCCGCCGGGTCAGCGGCCACCGTTTCTTCAATGTTACCCGCCGCGAACTCGGACAAGACCCGGTCCTGCAGTAGGGTTCGGAACTCGGGACTGATCGGGTGAGCGACGTCCTTGTATTCCCCTGTGCGTATCTTGCGGCTGGGCATCGCGATGAACATCCCCGTTTTGCCCTCGATGATCTTGACGTTATGGATCACGAAGCAATTATCGAATGTAACCGTGACGTACGCCTTAAGCTTGCCTTCCGTGGTTACCTTCCTGATACGAATATCAGTAATATCCATACTTTCATCTCCTTTGCAGCAGGACACGCCAGGCACAAAAACCCATAGTGTTATTGTACTACCGCAATGGTCAAGACGCAAGCAAAAGAAACGGTACGCACTGTTGCCAGCGCGCGGAAAGCCTGTTGTACGCGGCGTCAGCCTCCTTTTTGGAGCTAAATAGCCCGAAAACGGCCGATCCAGAGCCACTCATCTCGGCGAAGTCCGCCCCGGATTCCCGAAGCGCGGCCAACGCCTCCCCGATTATGGGGTATCTCGACGCGATCGGGGCCGTGAAGCTGTTCCGGAATGGCCATCCGGACACTGGGCCCCGATATAAAGCAGGAAGGTCGGCGGCACGTGGCCACGTCCCTCCCGCGCCCGATTGGGCTGTCCATTCGTCCACGAGGGCATACGCCTCCACGGTCGAACTCGCCACGCCGGGCCAAATCAGGACGCCAAAAAGGTCGTCCCGGGCGGGGATCGGGCTCACGATCTCCCCCCTCCCCTTCACGAGTGCTGCAGGCCCGGAAAGGAAAAAGGGAACGTCGCTCCCGATGCGGGCCGCCATGCAGGCGAGCGCCGCCTGGGATAGCCCCGCGTCGAAGAGGCTATCCAATCCCCGAAGGACGGCGGCCGCGTCGGAAGAGCCCCCGCCCAGTCCCGCCCCGGCCGGTACCCGCTTCGTCAGGGTTACCCGAAGGCCAGAGGGGACGCCGGTTTCCCGGCGAAATTCCTCGATAGCGCGGGTGACGGTGTTTATCGGGGGAAGGCCCATCAGGGGGGATATAACCTCGCTGACGCCATCCGGTCCTGACCGCTCGATCGAAAGCTCGTCGGCGAGGGATACCCGCTGAAAAAGACTCTCGATCCCATGATACCCGTCCGTCCGCCGCTCGAGAACCCGGAGATGAAGGTTAATCTTGCAGGGGGCGGTGGCGCGTATCTGATCACCCATGTCAAGCGCTATTATGCAGAAAACGAGCCTCTTTGTCAAAGGCCGCGCCCCCTCGCGGCGGAGACCATCGGGAAAAAAAAGAAGCGGGATAGTTGACAGAAACAAAGACTCTCAATTATGTTTCAAGGGAACCCGATGAACTCCTTCGCGACGCGGCCGCGTCGCCATCAAACGGGATACGGACGGAAGTGAATCGAATGTTGACCAACATGGACTTGGAGAAGGACACCCACCCCGGCTCATACGCGTTTCAGGACGCCTACGAGGACTACGAAGACGACGATTTCGACGAGGAATCCGAGGACGATTTCGACGAATTCGAGGACGACGAGGAATTCGAGGAAGAGGACGACGAGGGAGACGAGGATTTCGACGATTTCGACGACGAGGGTGGCTTCACCGAGGAGGACGACGACTTCGATTACGAGGACGACGACCTAGAGTACGACGACTTCGACGAGTGAGCCGCGCCCCGCGCGCATCCCGCATATCAACGAAAAAGGCCCGCGAGATACCGCGGGCCTTTCGCTTTGTCTCGCCGCTCGCTACGCCTCGGCGAGTATGTCGGTCGCCCCGAACCAAAGGCGCTCGAGGTCGTAAAACGCGCGCGCGGTATCCGTCATCAGGTGCACGACGATGTCGCCGAGGTCGATGAGGCTCCACTCGTCGCCGTCGGGGATGCGCCTCTTGGTCGGCCTAAGCTCGAGCCCGAGGTCCTTAAGCGACTCGCGCACGTGGCGCTGCAAGCCGCTCGAGTGCGCCGAGCTCGTGACCGTCGCGATGATGAAGTAATCGGCCCAACTCGCGGCGCCGCTGACGTCGAGAACCATGACCTTGCCGGCTTTGTGGTCCCTGAGCAGGCGCCCCAGGGCCAGGGCGGCGTCCCGCCGCTCGTTCTTGCTTTGCATATCTCTCCTATTGTCCGATGACGTACCGGCCATTGAAATCCTTCCCGAGGATGATCGAGAAGTCGACGATGGCCTCCGTGCCGTAGTCATCCGTATCGACGGCGCCCACGGTGGTCGTTTGTATGTTCGCGCACTGGATTACCTGGGCGATCGCCTTCGCGACCGCCTGGTTCCCGATCCGGTCGATGACGACCGTCTTGTCGTAGTCGGTGTTCTCCGCGTTCCCGATCCTGATCACGTCGTACCCGAAGCTCTGGTACAGCTCCGAGGTGTTCCGCGCGAGGCCCTGGCTCTTCGTGCCGTTAAGCACCTCGATCGCGTAGATGCGCTCCTGCGCGGCGTTTCCCTCGGAGGCGAGTCCCGCGAGCGTTTGCCTGACGATGTCCTTGAGCAGCTGCCCGTCGTAAAACGGGAAGAGGAGCATCTTGCCGTCGACTTCCTTTTGCGCGCCCGTGACCCGCTGCGGCACGAGCCGCTCCGAGTCGACGTGCGAGAGCTCGGTCAGCAGCGACTTGAGGGCGGATGCGTCGACGTTGGAGCCGACGCATCTCCTGACGGTGCCGAACAGGCGCGGCGAGAACGCGGCCTGCGAGTTGTCGCCAAGCGCGCGGAAGAAGGCCAGCAGGGCCTTCTGCTTCCGCGCGGATGCCTCCCCCTCCTGGTCTGCCTCGTCGGCGTAGGTAACGTACGTCCTGACCTTGTCCCCGTCGAGGGTCACCGCGCCCGAGGGGAGAAGGACG
>JAKPSR010000007.1 GCA_029571425.1 Spirochaetota bacterium
GTAGCGAAGCCCCGCGAGCGCGGGATCGTCGGGAAGGTCATCGTCCCGCTCCGCATGCGCGAACTCCTGGGGCACGTCCTCGGGACGCGTCTCGACGACGATGGCCGCGTTCGACCATCGGGCGTTCCGGCTCGAGGGCGACATCCCGTTGACCACGATCTCTCCGTTCGCCGTCGCCGAGGGCACGACGAGCCCACCCGGGCACATGCAGAAGGAATAAACCCCGCGGCCCTCGACCTGCGCTACGAGTCGGTAGGTCGCGGCGGGAAGCCCCTCTGTCTGCTTTCCATGATATTGAATGCGATCGATGAGCTCGCGCGGGTGCTCGACGCGCACGCCCATCGCGAAGGTTTTTGCCTCGAGGGCGCGTATTCCGAGCGCGGTAGCGCGTCGCGCGAGAAGGGCGTACACGTCGCGGGCGGAATGGCCCGTCGCCAGGATCACCGCGTCTGCGTCGATCTTCTCGCCATCTGCGAGGACGACGCCTCGCGCGCGGACGGCCCGGCCGCGAGGCTCTGTCCCCGCGGTTGACCCGTTTCCCGCGCCGTCGAGGATCAGGTCGATGACCCGCGCCCAGAAGCGTACCTCGCCGCCGTTTGCCCGAACGGTCTCGACCATGCGCGCGACGATGGCGGGGAGCCGATCGGTCCCGATGTGCGGATGCGCGTCGGTGAGTATCTCCGGCTCGGCGCCGTGGTGGTGGAAGATCGAGAGTACGCGCCCGACGTCGCCGCGCTTATTCGACCTCGTGTAGAGCTTGCCGTCGGAAAAAGTTCCCGCCCCTCCCTCGCCGAAACAGTAGTTCGATTCGGGATTAATAGATCCCTCCCGGGAGATGCGAGCGATGTCGCGCTTTCTTTCCGAAGCGGTCCCGCCTCGATCGAGGACGATTGGCGTGACGCCGCGCTCGATGAGCTTGAGCGCGGCGAAGAGGCCGGCGGGACCCGAGCCGACGACGATGGCGCGTCTTCCTTTCGAGACGGGACTCCATTTCGGGACGAACTCATCAAACCCCGCTGCGGAAGAGGGAGGCTGCTCACCGATATATACCGCGACGCGGAGGGCGACCTTGACCCGCCCGTGCCGCGCGTCGATGGATTTCTTCCGCACGGTGACGGCGGTTATGTCTTGCGCGGGGACGCCGAGCGCGCGCGCGGCCCGGTTCTTAAGCTCCTGCTCGTTGCCTTCCTCGTCCGAGGCGAGGATAAGGGTCGTTTCCGTAATCATCGCCCGAAGTATAGGACGCCTCGGCGTCCTTGCGCAACGGATGCCGGGCGAGTCGGCTGTCGCTCGTTTATCGTATCGGTACCCAGTACTCGCACCAATAATCGAGAGCCTCGGCGTCGGGAAGGTCGGGGTAGTACTCGATCTCGGCCGTGCCCGCGTGCTCGCGCCCGGAGGAAGGGAACCACTCCGAGTAGATTCGTTTGATGGTATCCTGGAAATTCGCGCGAAGGGGGCCGCGCGAGGTAACCTTCGCCCAGGTCGAGGCGGGGACCTCGAAGTCGACGCACCGTTCGGGCAGGCCACTTCGGTCATCGGGCCGCTCGATCGCGATCGCGTAGGTGAAGTCGCCCGTTACGCAGTCGAATTCGTGGCACACCCCGATCACGCCGAGGCGGCGAGGCGTCGCTTTCTTGCAGAGCGCGGCGAAACTTCCGTCGGCGTCTGCCCGTTCCCAGAAGGCAGGCACGGCGATGAAATTCTCCCCGTTCGCCTTGCGTACTCGGGTCGCGATACCGGTAAGCGACAGTGCCTGTCCCCTTTCGACGCGAAACTCCATCGGCTTGTCGCCTCGCAACGCAACCGTGAACGAAAGTGGGGGATAGCTGTGCAGGGACGCGCCAGGGCGTCTTGCCTCGCTCGGCAGGCAGTTAAATTCCCTCTTGAAGGCGCGGGCGAATGAGTCGGGCGAGTCGTAGCCGTAGCGAAGGGCGACGTCGATGATCCGATCATCGGTCGAGGCGAGGTCGATTGCCGCGCGGGTGAGGCGCCGTCGCCTCGCGTATTCGGCCGGGGATATCCCGGTGATAACGTCGAACATGCGCATGAAGTGGAACGCGGACGCGTTCGCGGCCGCCGCCGCGCGTTCCACGTCGAAATCCTCCGTCAGGTGCGCCTCGATCCAGTCGATCGCGGCGACCATCCTCCCTTGCCAGTCCATCGGGGCCCTCCTTCGGGGACCCCGACAGTGTAGCATCAATCCGCCGCGCGCGGAATACGGGCCCACGTCTCCACGGGCGCGGTCTCGTCGGGAAGCTCTGCGTAGTACTCAGTCATGCCGACGGGGTCGCCCGGGCTGAAGGGTCGGAAATCGTTCCCCGCGACGTCCGGAGCCCCGAAGCAGACGTTGAAGGTGCCCGCGGAGAGGTCGGCGTACGCGGACCACAATGTGCCGAAATAGTCTTTGTAGTAGTGCGCGACCACTCCATCGGGCATGCGCGCCGAAAGTATTCGTCGCGCGTCCTCGGTCGAGAGTTTCCCCTCCGCGAGGGACTTCGCGAGGTAGCGGGCTCGCACATCGGAGTGCGCGAAGATGTCCGGCTGTCCGTCGCGGGTACCGGGAAGGGCGAAGTGGTTCGTCGAGAAAAGTATACCTGAGTCCGCGCGCTTAATCGATTGGGCGTCGGGCCCCTTCTCGATCAGCGCCGCGTGCCCGCCCCGGTCCGCGACGATCATGTTAAGCTCGAACGCGAGTGGGAAGGAGGACGCGATCTCGATCGCCTCCTCGACGTTCGCCGCGCGGTCGAGGATGGTTCGAAGCAGCGCCCAGAATCGGAACCCCCTGTTCGACGGGAGGGGGCGGTCGGGCCGCGGGTTCCCCGCGCTCATCGATACCCACAGGCCTTTCTCGTTAATACCGTCGTATCGACCAAAGATGAACACGCCGAACCCAGTGTGCCCGTAGTGGCCGCGGACGCGGACCGTTCGCAAGGTGAATTCGTCCTCAAGACTCCACTCGTAGCTCCTACCGCAGATCACGCTTCCCGAGGCGGTGCGATCGGGGAGGATGGCGAAGTGACTGCAGTGGCCCGTGTGCGGGATCGTCGCCGTGTACCACACGACGGACTCAGGGCGAGTTCCCAATTCCTTCGCGAAGCCCTCGATCTCCGCGACGAGGCCCGGGCACCACTCGTCGGTCATCTTGAGCAGGGACTCCGCCTCGGCGAGCCTGGTCGCGTTGCCGCCGAGCGGGTTGGCGAAAAAAGGGATCGCGCCGGGGGCGACGCGCTTCAGCGCGCGGGCCTCCTCTCTTCCGACGGCCATGGCGTCCCCTTCCATCACTTGATACGTAAAGCGCTGCTTCATCCTTCGTTCCTCCTGGGTTGATTCTATACCACCCGGCAGGGCGCGTGCCCGACCTTTCTTGCCGTCCCCTGTCGGCCTCTTCTGTACAAGGGCGCCCAAAATGGGATACCGTACGGAAAACAAAACAGGGAGCACAGAATGAACGTGACGCTTCGCAAAATCGATGCTTTTTCCTGGAACGGCTCGGCAGGCAATCCTGCCGCCGTTTGCTATCCTTCCGCTGACCAGGTCCTCCCTCCAGAGACGATGCAAACCATCGCGCGCGAGCTTCGGGACGAGGTGCGCGAGGTTGGTTTTTTCTTTCCTATCGGGCATCCGCAGTACGATGCCGCCGCGCTCGGTGTCGCCGCCGGTGCCCGCCAACCTCTTTATCGGTGTAAGTACTACTCGGCCGAGCGCGAGGTTGATTTCTGCGGGCACGCGACTATCGCCGCCATGCACGATCTCGCGCGGTCGGGGGCGGTACGCGACGGCGAGCCCTTTTCGATACTGACTAACCGCGGCGCGCTCGACGTCTATCCCCGAGCCGAGGCCGACGCTGTGTTCATTCGGGCTCCGGAGCCGCGGTTTCGAAACGCGGCGATCCCCCGGGACGACACCGCTTGGGCCCTTGGGCTTGATCCTGCGGCTCTCGACCCGAGCCTTCCGCTGTCGATCGTCAATGCCGGGCTCGATACCCTGCTCGTGCCGGTTTCCGGCCTCGACGCCGTCCTTTCCCTCGCGCCCGATTTCGAGGTCTTGAAGGACTGGTGCTTCGCGTCAGGGGCCGATATCGTCGAAGTGTTCACCCGAGAGACTGTCGATCATGCCGCCTCGTGGAGGGTTAGGGTTTTCCCGCCGCGTATGGGCTATCTGGAGGATCCGGCGACCGGCTCGGGCAATTCGGCTCTGGGGTATTACCTCCTAAGAAACGGGTTATGGGATGGGACTCCGCTCGTGCTCGAGCAAAATGGGGAACGGAACCTCGCAAATCGCGTGCGTCTGGAGACCCTTCCTGGCGGACAGGTCGTTCTTTTCGGGGGGTCCGGCGTCCTCATAAACGAAATCGAATACAGAAAATAATCGTGATTGAGAAGCATTTTTCATATTGACAAATAAACTGAACGGTATTAACTTAACATTGTTAAGTATCTGAATAAGGGGAAGAGAAGATGCGTGGCCCGAATCCAGAACTCGAACGGCGTATACGCGAAGAGTGCCTTGCCCTTTTGATGGAAAAGGAGCCGGAGGAAATAGGCATGCGCGAGATCGCCGCGCGCGCGGGTGTGTCGGCGACTGCGCTCTATTACTATTTCGCCGACAAGGATCGGCTATTTGACGCGGTCAAGCGAGATTGCCTTGAGCGGATGGATGCGCATATCGCGCGTGACGTTGCGGCCGCGCCGACCATGCCCGAAACGATCAAAGCCGGGCTTTCCGCGTTTCGCGACTGGTGCTTCGAGAACCCAAGGATCGCGCTTCTCGTGATGGGGCGATTTCGTCCGAACGAGGACCCCAGCGCGGAAACCCAAGCGCCCTATTACCGAAGCACGGCGCTCGCGCGCGACTTGCTCGATCGCGCGGTGGCCGGAGGTTTTTCGAAAAGCGCGGATACCCTCCTCGACGCAGCGCTCGCCGTCGCCGCCCTTTGGGGCGCGATCGAGTCGATTCTATATAAGCGTACGGTGCCCGAGTATTGGGAACGCGGCGTCGAGTTTACCGATCGGATGATCGAGCTCGTGTGCGGGCGGCTCCTAAACGGAAAGGAAGGTTGATATGAAGAAGAAAGCGTTCGCGCTTATCGTGCTTGCGGCGATTGCCCTTGGCGTTCCGGTGGCCCTCGCGGCCGCGGAACCGCGTCTCGCCGTCGAGGCGTCGATCGTTCCCGGTCCCGAGTGGACGGGCTCGATGTGGATCGCCGTGATCAAGGTGAAGAAGGATCCGCAGTACGCGGTGTGGGTCGAGACGGCCGACGGGGAATACGTCGCCACCCTCGCGGTATCGGGCAAGACCGTGTCGAAGGATTGGACCGGCGCGCCCGATGAGGGGCGGCCCGAGTCCCTTCCCGTATGGTCGGCCGCGCGCGCCCGCGCTTCGGGATCAGATCCCTCGGTGGACGCGGCGAGCTCGGCGACGCCCGACGCGTCGGCGGCGATCTCTGGGTCCGTCGATCTCGTTCCCGGTCGCGAGTACGTCATCAGGCTCGAGGTGAACCACAGCTTCGACTACAACGAACGTTGGCCGAAGAAGGCGAAAAAAGGAAGCCCCGGTTACTCAGGGGTAAATGGACAACCCTCCCTCGTGTACGAGGGAAGATTTCGGGCTGAGCGGGGCGCCACGGTACGGCTTGTCCCGGTCGCCCAGGGCTCGGTCGACGGCTCTGACGGTCTCGCGCGGGCCGGCCTCGACGGCCTATCTACCGCGCTCGAGATCGTGTCTTCGGCAATGGCCGAGGTAAAGGAGAAATAATATGACGATGAACCGATGTGCCCCAGTCGCGAGGCGCTTGACGCGTTTCGCTGCGATCGTCGCGCTGTGCGTATTGTTTCCCTCTGTCGCGCGCGCCGAGGCAGCGATCACGGATTCGACGAGTCTCGACCTTACGCTGACGACGAAGGCGGAGCTTAAGCTCAAGCTAACCGAGACGATCGTCGTGCCGTTCCTTCGCGGCGAGGGCGCGATGACTTCCGGGAACAACGTTAAGCTGAAGCTCGGCGCCGAGGCTACGCCGGTGACCGCCGGCTGCTTCGCGGAGGCGACATGGACGCCGATCGCCTTTCTGCAACTCGTCGTCGGCGCGTCCGCCGGGTCGGGATGGAATATCCCGATCGCCGACGGACTTAGGATAAACGAGCGCGAGGGATCCCACGACGCTGAACTGACCGGCGGCGCCTTTGACGGCCTCGTTTGGAGCGCGAAGGCGGGCGGTGCCGCGCAGGCGGACCTCGCGGCGTTTTGGCCGGGCGATTGGCACCATCTCGTGTTCCGTACCTATCACGTCATCTGGTATCGCGCCCTAACCTCCGCGGCGGCGGACGAGAGTTGGCTGTACGAGAACGACGCGGGCGAGAACCGGAACGGATGGAATTATTACGCGAACTTCCTGCTTGGCTACCAGCCTCCCGCGAAGCTTCGCCTCGTCGGTCTTCTGGTCGAGGTTGACCGGTATCTCTACGCGGAGAAAGACGGCGAGCTCTGGGGCGATGACCTTGGGCGCTGGGTGTTCGGCGTCATGGGTAACTACGAGATAACCCCCCGCCTCTCGGCTACCCTACTGATCCAGGCGCGGACGATGCGCACCTTCACCGACGAGACCGAGGACTATGGGTTCTACCAGGATCGGCGCCTTGCGGGCGACGGATCGCGCCACCTCGAGTTTTACCGCGTGGCCGCGACGGTGTCCCTGCGCCTGCGCTAGACGTCAGCGTCCGCCCGGCTCCCGGGCGCCGCCCGAGCGGTCGAGCAGGGGAACCTGCACCTCAGTGAGCCAGTCCTCCTCGCTCGGCTTGTTCCAAATCCCGTCGATGTACGACTCGCGCGGGTTGCCCGCCGCGACGAACCCGTTATCGTCGATCCAGCGGAAGACCGCGCTATACGCGGCGCGAAGCGCGGAATACGGGCCCTTGTGGAGGACGCACGCGGCGCGCGGCACCCGTTCGACGATCTTGAAGACGATCCCGTCGGTCGGGTTTCCCCATTCGGTCACCGCCTCGCAGAACTCGACGCTGATGTCCTTCTCGCGGAACTCCCCGTCCAGGTAGGCGATGTAGCAGTACGGTGGGTCCATCACGCAGCGGATGCCGGGATTCGCCCTGGTCACGTCCTCGCCGATCTTGGGTATCACGACGAAGTAGTCGTCATAGGACGATACGGTCAGCCTTTTGCTGTAGACGAGTACGCGAGGCAGCTCCTTCACGACGACCTCGTACCGCGCGGCGGGATCCTCCCCGAGCGTCTGCAGGTAGTGGTTGATCGAGGCGAGCTGCTGGTCGGTCTCGACGGCGCAACGCTCGAGCTCGCGCTTTCGGGCGGCGAAGAGTCGCTCGATGTCGCGGCCCGCCAGGATGCGGCGGATGTCCGGTATCGAGAAGCCGCACTGCCTCAGCGCGACGATCTTGTGCGCGCGCGGCAGCTGGTCCGTCGAGTAGTAGCGGTAGCCGGTCGCCGGGTCGACGTGCTCGGGCTCGAGGAGGCCCTCCTCCTCGTAGAAGCGGAGAGCCTTCACGGTGACCTTGGTGATGTGCGAGAACTGGCCGATCCGGTACACCGCTACCCCCTAGTCCCAGCGGAAGAACGTGAGGGACACCCCGCATGATATCACCGTCACCGCCGCGAGGGCAACGACCCGAACCGGCTCGGCGCCCCAGGGAGACCCGACGATCGCCGCCTCGAGGAGCTTGATCCCCTGCGTCAGCGGGAACGCCTCGGCGACCGCCCTGACCGC
>JAKPSR010000440.1 GCA_029571425.1 Spirochaetota bacterium
CGTGGGCTCTGCTTGAGTCGTTCTTCGCGGACGCGTTGAGGCGCGGCCTTCGTAAGGTCCTGATCGTGCATGGGAAGGGCGCGCACTCGGAGGGCGGGTCGGTCCTTCCCAGCCTCGTGCGCCTGTTCATCGAGCGGCATCCCCGAGCGGGCGAGTCCGGCCATCCCGACGGGCGCGAGGGCGGCACGGGGTCCACGTGGGTTATCCTAAAATAGCGCGGCGTGATTTCCCTTGTACCCCGGGCGTCCGGTGTAGTATCTTAGCGGTATGATAGTGGAGCTTTAGTCGATGCCTGATCATTACGAAACCCTCGGCGTGCCGAAAACGGCGACCGCCGAGGATATTAAGAAAGCCTTTCGCGAGGCGGCGTTTAAATATCATCCAGACCGGAATCCTGGCAATCCCGCCGCTGAGGAACGCTTTAAGCGCGTGAACGAGGCGTACGCGATTCTTTCGGATCCCGCGAGCCGCGCGCGTTACGACGGCCTTGGGGGCGCCGCATACGGTGCCGGTCCCGGCGCGAACGGCCCTTGGGGCGACTACGGCCCCTTCGAGGGCGAGTCCCGGGGACGGTATACCTGGACGTTCTACGGTCCTTTCGGCGGCATGGGAAGCCAAGGCTCGGGGCAGGGGAATTTCTCCCGGCGCGAGGCGCTCGACCTTTTGACGAAGGGAATCCTTACGTTCGCCGCCGGCGTGCTACTGTTTCGGGTTTCTTTTTTCTTCGGGATATTCGGGGTGATCGTGTGCGCCGTCGCTATCGGGCGCGGGTTGGTTGACTCCCTCCGCGCCGTCAGGATTCTCCTTGGCGCAAGAAGGTAAGGATTACTTTTCTCGGTAGATGATGCGGCCTCGGTTGAGGTCGTAGGGAGAGAGGGCGACCTTTACGTTGTCCCCGGGAACGATCCTGATATAGTGCTTGCGCATCTTCCCGGACAGGTGAGCGAGGATAACGTGACCGTTCTTCAATTCGACTCTGAACATGGTATTTGGGAGGGACTCTTTCACGATCCCCTCGACCTCTATCGCCTCTTCCTTCGCCACGGTGCCTCCAAAAAATGACCTAAATCCGCAAGAAAATATTTGCATTTCTGGGATTTCGTACATATAATTCTATGGTCTATCGATTCGTTTGTCAACTACACGACATGGGGTGAGAGTAATGGATAAGGACTTTACCGAGAAGATGAAAGCGTCCCTCTTCGGCTTGAAGAAGGAGATAATCGATACCCTGATTGCGAACAACGAGGATTTCCGCGCCATCGTCGAGGGCCTTGACCCGAAAGATTTCGCCGACATCGCCTCCGACGACATGGACCGCAAGATGCTCGAGACCATCGGCTCGAAGGACATGAAGAGGCTACGTCTTATCGACTCGGCGATTACCCGCATCGAGCAGGGCAAGTACGGAATGTGCATCAAGTGTGGGAAGAAAATTCCGCGCGAGCGCCTCGAGGCGATTCCCTACGCCCTGATGTGCATCGAGTGCCAGAGCGCGGACGAGCGACGCAACCGCTAGAGCGGCTCGCCGACCCACCCTTTCTCCGACAGCCAATACGTCTCCCCGATCCCGGCCGCCGCGAGCGCCGCCCTCGCGCGGTCGTACGCGGCCATCAGGCCCGAGACCGAATGCGCGTCCGACGAGACGGTGATTGGTACGCCGAGGCGCGCGAGAACCGAGAGGAGCCAGCCGGAGGGATAGAGGTCGTCCATGGTCCCGCGCGCTATCGCGCCGGTGTTCACCTCGACGACCTTGCCCGAGCGCGCGATCGAGCGCGCGCAGGCGCTCGCCTCCGCGCGGTACCAGCGCGCGCCCTCGTCGAAGAGGCCAAGCTGCGCGTTGTGCTTTCGCGCGAGGTCTAGGTGCCCAACGACGTCGAAGTCGCATGACTCGACCATCTCGCGCACCGCACCCCAATACGCAGTCGCCGCGCGGCGGCCCGAGCCCCCGAAGCATTCCTCGAGCCCTCGCGCGACCACGTCGATCGGCCCGTCGACGGAGAAGGGGCCGGTCGCCTCGCGCCGGCCCGCCGGCGCGAGGTAGTGGACCGAGCCGACGAGAAAATCGGGCGAGAAGGGCGCGTATCGCGCGCGGGTGGGCGCGCTCAAGCCGGGAAACCAGTCTGCCTCGAAACCGAGCGAGACCCTGATGCGGTCGGCGTAGACAGTCTTCAGCCTCCTGACCTCGTCGACGTACTCGTCGTACTTTTGGATCGGCAGGTGCCATTCGGACGCGACGGGATACATCGCGTGCGCGGTCAGCCCGATGTCGGTCATGCCGAGCTCGGCTGCGCCGAGCACCATCGCCTCCGCCGAGTCCTTACCGTCGCATAGGTCAGTGTGCGCGTGGTACGTCGCCAGCCTCATGCGTTCTCCTTGTTCGCCGACCCGCCGAGGCGGAAATCCGCGGTCGCGGCCTTAAACTCGGCGAGAGCCGCGCGCGCCCTCGAGAGGGCGTCGCTCAATGGGCCGCGCATCGCGTTGTCGCGAGGATCCTGCGCGAGAGTTTCGATCTCTCGCGCCGCCTCCGCGAGCCTACGCGCGGTGACGTTCGAGGCGCTCCCTTTGACGAGATGGGCCGTTTGCCTGGCCGCGTCGAGGTTTAGCGAGTCGATATCCTCCGCGAGCGCCCCGAGATGCGCCTCGGTTTGCTCGATGAACTCCGAGGCGAGCATCCGCGCCGCAGTCGCGTCCCCCATCATGATGTCCATGAGCTCGCGCGAGTCGAACGCCTCGCGGTCCTCTGCCACGCGTCCCGAGGCCCATCGCTCGATGACCTCGACGATTTCCTGCCTCTTGAACGGCTTCGGCAGCACGTCGGTCATGCCGTAGGAAAGGCATCTTTCCCGCTCGTCCTCCTGCCCGCTCGCCGTGCACGCGATGATCGGCTGGTGGTAGCCGTGCTCACGGAGCCATTGCGTCGCCTGATAGCCGTTTAGCTTCGGCATCTGGATATCCATGAAGACGAGGTCGATCTCTCCCTTGCCCATTGCCTCGACCGCTTCCTCTCCGTCGCCGGCGAGCACGACGGTGACGCCGAGCTTCTTCAGCAGCATGTCGAGGAGCTTTCGGTTGACGGGATGGTCCTCCGCGACGAGGACGGTGAGGCCGGGGAACGCCGGCGCCGGCGCTGGCGCCGTTTGCGCGATCGCCTCGCTCGCCTTCGGTTGCGTCGACGCGGGCGAGGGCTTGAGCGCGGCTGGCGACTCCTCGTCGTCAACGGACTCGAGGGTTTCGACGATCTCGAGGTCGATCGTCGACTGCCAGTGCTCCGTTAGGAGGTTCGCCAGCATCTGTCGCTTAAGGGGCTTGTAAAGGTATCCGTTGAACCAATCGAGAAGCTTCATCTTCGCGTCGGCGCCGAGGGTGCCTTCGGGGACCATCAGGTAGAGTTGGGCTTGGTTGATCGCCCTGTTGCCGTTTATTTCGGCCGCGAGGCGCCAACCGTCCATCTCCGGCATCACCATGTCGATGAACACGATATCGAAGGGGCGTCGCGCGTGCTGGGCTGCGCGCATCATGGCGAGGGCGAACATCCCCGACGGGGCGGTCTCCACGTTTCGGTAGCCGAGGTCCCCGAGCATGCGGGCAAGGACGGCGAGGGTCTCCGCGTTGTCGTCGACGAGGAGGAACCGCGTGCCCGGGTTCACGGCGATCGGCGCGGCCTCCGGCTTCCGTTCCGAGCGTGCGAGCGGCACGTCGAACCAGAAGACGGAGCCGCCACCGTCACGGTCGCGCACGCCGATCTCGCCCCCCATAAGGTCGACGATGTTCTTGGAGATCGCGAGCCCGAGGCCGGTTCCGCCGAAGCGCCGCGTGGTAGAGGCGTCGGCTTGGTAGAAGATGGTGAAGAGGCGCTTCTTCGCCTCGTCCGAGATGCCTATACCGGTGTCGATGACCTCGAAGTGTAGGTGCTCGCCGAGGGGGTCGTGCAACGCTTGCGCCCCCCGCGCGGGTATCTTCGTCTGCTGCTTCGCCGGGGTCACGGCGACGCGTACGATCATCGACCCGCGCTCGGTGAATTTTACCGCGTTCTTGACGAGGTTAAGGACGACCTGCTGAAGCCTGTTCGGGTCGCCGATCACGTAGTCGGGGACCTCGGACGCGACGTCGACGAGTATCTCGAGGCCCTTCTTGTGCGCCTCCATCGAGACGAGGTCAACGGTCTTCTCGACGCGCTCGACGAGGGGGAACTCGATGCTCTCGATCTTCATGCGACCCGCCTCGACTTTCGAGAAATCGAGTATGTCGTTGATCAGGGAGAGAAGGACGTCCGCGCTGAACTTGACCTGCCTGGTGTATTCCGTCTGCTCGCCGTCGAGCCTGGTCTCCTCGAGCAGCTCCATCGTGCCGATGATCGTCTGGATCGGCGTCCGGATCTCGTGGCTGATGTTCGCGAGGAACTGGCTGCGCGTGCTGCTCGCCTTCTCGGCGTCCTCCTTCGCGACCATCAGGTGCCGTTCCTTCATCTTCTGCTGGCTGATGTCGTCGACGATGGCGAACCAGCGGCCGTCGTGCTGGAGGCTCACGATGCACTTGAGCCATTGGCGCGCGTCGGCCGACTGGGAGACGAGGGCCTCGAAGCTGAAATGGGGTATGCGGTTGTCGAGAAGGTACTCGAGCCTGAGCCGGTCCTCGTCGGCGCAATGCGCCTTGATGAAGGCGCGTAGGTTCTGCGACGTTAGCGGGTTCGCGCCGCCGGCCGGCGAGGCGATGAGCTTCTCCGCGGCGGCGTTCCAGCTTTCGGGGTCGAGGTTCGGGGTAAGGACGACGAAGGGGACGAGTGAGTTGGTTAGGTATTGGCCGAGGTCGAAGTCGCCCATAGCGGTCAGAACGACGCCTTAAGGACCTCAAGGGCCTTCTTGAGTATGGCGTCCGGCTGGAGGGGCTTAATCATGTAGCTTTTCACGCCGGCGGAGAGGACCTTGAGCACTGCCTCCCTTTGGCTTATCGCCGAGAGTACGATGACGGGGGCGGGGTACTCCTGCTCGCGCATCTTGATCAGGACCTCGAAGCCGTTGAGCCCGGGCATGATAAGGTCGAGGAACACGAGGTCGTACTGACGGGCGTCGAGCTGGGACACGAAGGCGTTTCCCGTCTCGTACTGGTCGACGCGCGCGCTGATCGCGCTGAAGGTCTTCGCGAGCACGGTGCGGATCACCACGTCGTCGTCGACGACCGCGATCTTGATGCCGGGCGCGACCGACTGCAGCGCCTCGGAGTCCTTCTGGATGACGGCCTCAAGCTCGGACTTGAAGCGCATCTCGATACTCGCTTCCTTGCCGCCACCGGCGCCCGCGGAGAGTATTCTCTCGGATATGACGGTGGAGGCGTCGCCCGCGGCGTCCCGGAGAAGGCTATCGAGCGCCTTCGAGAGGTCGTTGACGACCTGGATGTCGGCGCACTTCTTGTTGCCCTCCAGGTAGTCTCGGGCGAATCCGTCGAGGGTGAGGACCTTGATGTTCTTGTTCCGGACCCGGGCGTCGGCGGTGAGGCTCTCGAGGAGAAGGTCGAGGTTTGGGCCGTCGACGAAGGAAAGGGAGAGGTCGGTCATCATCACGAGGACCTTCGGGGCCGATAGGTTGTAGAGCTCGATGAGCTCGCGCATCTTGTACCTGAGGAGCTCGATCTTTTCGCGGTTGAGTCCCTGCGCGATCTCGACGAATAGGATGTTGTCGTTGACCCGGGCCTCGAGTATGCACGGGGTTTCGTCGATGTCGAACTCGATCTTAAGGATGTCCGAAACGGCGCCGAGAAGTTGGTCGACCTTGATGGGCTTCGGGATCACCTTGCGGACGCTGTGCCCGGAGAGCCGGGAGACTTCCTCCTTCTCGATCTTCTGCGCGGTCACGATGACCGGGACCCCTTGCGCGTTCGGGTCCTTGCGCTTCGCCTCGAGGAGGTCGAAGATGAAGCTTCTGTTGGCGTTGTAGTCGATGATGACGAGGTCGGGCACGAGGGACCGCATTTTGGAGAGGCTGTCGAGGTGTCCGACGCCGATATCGACGGTCACGCCCTTCGCGGTGAGTTTCGACTTGATGTAGTCGCGGAAGATGGGCGAGTCGTCGATGAGCAGTACTTGTTTCATGCCATGCTGGTCCTTTTTTGCGCAATCGTTCGCGTCTTTTCCATTATAGTATATACTAGGTTTCGCGAAAAGAGAAACGGTTGCCCGCGCGGGTTGGCGGGCGGGAGGTCGTATGAAGCGAGCGTTCGTGTTTCTCGCTGCCGGTTTCGAGGAGGTCGAGGCGATAGCGCCGATCGATATCCTTAGGAGGGCGGGGGTCGACGTCGTCGTCGTTGGGGTGTCGGGTCGGGAGGTCGAGTCGGCGCGGAGGCTACGGGTTGCCTGCGACGTCGAGCTCGCCGCGGTGCTTAAGGGACCCCCGCCCGACCTTTTGGTCTTCCCCGGCGGCGCGGGGGCTGGCGTCCTCGCCGCGAGCGCCGAGCTTCGATCCTTCGCGGAGCGCGCGGCCGATTCCGGCTCCATCCTCGGGGCCATTTGCGCCGCACCCGCGGTCGTGCTCGGTTCCTGGGGCTTGATTCGCGGCCGTCGATGCACCGGTTTTCCGGGGTCGAGCGACGGGATGGCATTGAAGCTTTCGGGGGAGCGGGTCGTCGTGGACGGGAAGTTGGTAACGGCCCTGGCGGCAGGCACGGCGGAGGAATTCGCCCTCGCCTTAGTCGGCGCCCTTCTCGGGCGCGAGGCGGCCGAGAAGCTTCGGGCCCAGCTCCACGCGCGCTAGCGCTCGGGGACTAGAGGCCCCGAGCGAGCTCGATGAAGCGGTCTTGGGGAAGCCGCGTGCCGGGGACGAGAACCGCCTCGCGGGCCGCGAGGTTCGCGAAGGCGAGGCAGGCGTCTGGCCCCTTCCCGGCGACGCGCGCGGCC
>JAKPSR010000013.1 GCA_029571425.1 Spirochaetota bacterium
TGAATTGATGAGCAATGGCGCCGCCCTCGTGACCGTCGCGAAGGGCAATCGATCCGAAGGATGGCGGGCCGCGTGCGGACGCTACCGGGCGACGTATCTCGGTACCGTCGGCGGCGCGGCGGCCCTTATCGCGGCCGAGCACGTCGTCTCCGCCACTATCCTCGATTACCCCGACCTCGGGATGGAAGCGGTCCGGCTCGTCGAGGTCAAAAACCTGCCCGCCTTCGTGCTCATCAACGACCGCGGCGAGGACTTTTACCGATCACTGAAAGGAGAGCGCTGATGGGCAACGAGACCACCGGTATCGATTTCGGCGAGGCCCTCGCCCGCTTCGACGGGGACGAGGAGATCTATCTTGAGCTGATCGACGCCTTCCTCGAGACGCACGCGGATGGTCTCGCCGGCTTCCGCCGCGCGATGGACAATTCCCGCGCCGATGCCCCTAACGCTGCCCACGAAGCGCACCAGCTTAAGGGCGCCGCCCTTACCCTCGGGGCGAGCGAGCTCGCCGAGCGTTGCGCCGAGCTCGAGGCACTGCTCCGCTCGGGCGCCCCCGCGGACATCCCCTTAGTCGAATCCGTCGTCTCCGCCTTCGAGCGAGCCGTCGTCGACCTACGGTCCTTCAAGGAACGAGGCGGAAAGCCGAGCTAAAGTTGTCGCTCAGAATCCGCGCCATCTCGCTCGCGTCGGTTCCGCGCGTCCGCGCGATCGCGTTGACCACGTCGCCAATCGCGCCCAAACCCGTGTACCCCTCGCCCCTCCCCGCCATGTAGGGGGCATCCGTTTCCGACAAAAGCCTTTCCGCATCGATCGACCGTGCCGTGTCCGCGAGCCGCGGACTTCCTCGAAGCAGTGCCTTACCGACGGAGAAGTACGCGTTGACGCCGCGCTCGAGGAATGCGCGCGCCTCGGCGGCGGAACCAGGCCACCCGTGAAAGATGACCGCGCTAAGGCGTTTCAGCGCGGCGGCCTCCGCGAAAAAAAGATGGAGGGCCCGCCTGCAGTGCGCGACGAGGGGCAAGCCGGTCTCGCGGGCAAGCTCAAGCTGTATTCCGAACGCCTCGCGCTGGGCCCGCTCGGTCGCCTTGAACGCGGGATCATAGAGGTCGAATCCGCACTCACCGATAGCCTGAATTCTCCCGGAGCGCGCAAGCTCGTGAAGGAATGCGGACTCGCCGAGCGACGGCTCCTGCGGGTGAATCCCAAAGGAAAGGATAACCTGACCCAACCGCGCGCGGGCATAGTCCTCCTGCCAGAGGAATTCCTCGCGCGAGTGGGCCGAGGCGCACACCCGGTCGCCGTCGTGTATCACGGGATCGGCGCCCAGCCGGGCGCTAAGGTCGAAGAGATGGGCGTGGGCGTCCGCGTACATGGCGAGGAGTATACCACGATCCTACTCCCTTTCGCTAAAGCCCGCGCGGAATCTCCCGAAAATAATGGTATCTGGAGGTTGGCATGAAAAACTACTGCATCAGGAGCAATCCGGGCTCGACCGACTACCTTTCCGTGATCGGGGAAACCGACGAGGGATACCTGGTACGCATCTACCGCGACCTCGACGGATACGAGCGGATCATCGACGAGTTCATGAGCCGCATGCTCTTCGACAGTTGCGTCCGAACGGGATACCTGACCGAGATCGAGGAAGGGGTCGCCTTCGCGATCGCCTAAGCCAGTCCCGTCGTCAGTTAGCCCTTAAAGAGCGGGAGGATGCGCGCGAGCGCGTCCTCCCGCTTCGCGTTTTCAAGCCACTCTATCCCGACCCCGTTCCGTTCCATTCTCCTGAACCACGTCTCCTGCCTCTTCGCGAACTGCCCGATCGCGCGCGCGAGCGCGAGCCGATACTCGGCCCGGTCCCTGTATCGCCCGCGAAGGTAGTCCGCGGTGAAGCGATACTCAAGCCCGAGACGGTCAAGCCGCTCCCAACTCGTCCCGCGAGAGACGAGGCCCGCGACCTCCTCTACTAGACCGATCTCGCCGGCGGGGGGATCGAGCCGCGCGTCGAGCCGTCTGAGGATGCGCGCGCGAAGCTCGTCGCGGGGGAATCGCGTGCCGAGGACGATCGGCTCGATGTCCGGCCGCTCGGGACGCGCCCACCCATCGCGCTCGGCGTCGGTCGCCTCCGCGATCTCGATCGCCCGGACAAGCCGCTCACGGTCGACTAAGTCGGTTCGGTTGTGCACGCTTTTCTTGAGCCGAATAAGGCGCGCGACGAGTTCGTCGAGGGAAAGGGCCGAGAGCTCTGCGCGAAGGGCCGGGTTCTCGGGCACCTCGCGTAGGTCGTACGAGCGTAGAACGGCGTCGAGGTACATACCGGTCCCGCCGACGACGACGGGCACGCGGCCCCGCGACAGGACCTCGTCGAAAGCCCTGTAGAAATCGCGCTGGTAATCGAACACGCTGTATTCTGCCGAGAGATCGGCGACGTCGATGAGGTGATACGGCACGTCACCGTATTCGACGAGGTCTTTTCCCGACCCGACGTCGAGGCCGCGGTACACCTGCCTCGAGTCCGCCGAGAGAATCTCACCGCCGACCGCCCGCGCGACGGCGACCCCAATGGCCGTCTTCCCCGTCGCGGTGGGCCCGAGGACGACGGCGCAGTTCCTTACAGGACCCGCAGCACGGCGCATTTAAGGTAATCCGACTCGGGATACCCGAGCAGGGCCGGATGGTCGGGCCCGGGCCCGCGCTTCTCGACGACTTGAACGAGGCGGCGCGCGTCGTGCGCGGCGTTCGCGAGCATGCGGTAGAAAACGTCGGCACCGAAGAAGTGCGAGCACGAGCAGGTGACGAGATAGCCGCCGGGAGACAGGATCTTCATCGCGCGGAGGTTGATTTCCTTATATCCACCGTATGCCTTCTCGACCATCTTCGCGCTCTTGGTGAAGGCAGGGGGATCGAGGACGACGAGGTCGAAGCGCGCGCTGTCCCGATCGAGCTGCTTTAAAAGGTCAAAGGCG
>JAKPSR010000040.1 GCA_029571425.1 Spirochaetota bacterium
CCGGCCGCGAAGTCGAACTCCTCGGCGGAGACGTGGGCCGAGTCGCCCCAACGGAAGTTAACCGTGCACTCGCAGAGGAATTTCCTGTCGAGCTTGATATTCAGAAGGACGTCCGTTATCAGGTCGTCCGCGTACTTGATCCGCTCCAGCTTCTTGTCGACGAATTCCCGCTGGTCCTCGTCGAGGGTGAATTTGACCGCCTGCACGTTGATGTTCATCCGATGCCTCCTGATGTGTTGTCCCGACAGTCCGGGTTTGGGCGCGGCGATCCCGCGCTCACCTCAATAATACTACTGTTTTCCGGGAAACGCAAAAGAGCATCGAATGGCGCGCGGCGCGGTCAAGCCTTACGACCCCCTATCAAAGGAAGTGCCGATCGTCAGCTCCGATCGGTATTTGGCCACCGTCCGGCGGGCGATCTTGATCCCGACGAGGGCGAGGCGATCGGCTATCTTTTGGTCAGAAAGGGGCTCGGCCGACTCCTCGACGATCTGCTTAATCCGCTCCTTCACGCCCTGCTTCGAGAACGGCGAGGCGGCCTTCCCCTCCTGGGAAGAGCCGACCCTGCCGCTGAAGAAATACTTGATCTCGAAGAGCCCCCACTCGCACTGAAGGTATTTTCCCCCTGCGGCCCGGGATATCGTGGCCTCATGCATCCCGGTTTCCTCGGCGATGTCTCGAAGGCGCAAGGGCGCGAGAAAGGCCGGGCCCTTAAGGAAAAAGTCGCGTTGGTACTCGACGATGGCGCGCGCGACCTTGAGGATGGTCAGGTTCCGCCGCGAGAGGGTATGCATGAACCACCGGGCCTCGCGAAGAGATTCCCGCGCGAAATCCCGGGCAGGGTCCGCGCTTTCGCCCGTCGCCTCAAGCTCGGCGAAGAAGGGGCTCAAGCCAAGGACCGGAAGCTCTTCCCCGTTGACGGACACGGAGAACCCATCCTCCTCCCGACGCACGATCACGTCGGGGACGACGTACGCGGGCTCGGCGGAATCGAAGCCGCGCCCGGGGAAAGGCTCGAGGCTCCGGATAAACTCGATGATGTCCTCCGCCTCCTCGATCGTCGGGACGAAGGATGCTTTCGCCTTCGCGAGCGCGCGGACGAGGGCATCGGGTCGGCCCTTTTCAAGGGCGTCGAAATGGCGCTCGATAACCTCGATCGAGCGATCGATGACGAAGGCGTGCGACTTGGGGGCGTCGGCGCGATAGAGCCTCGCTTGGACGGCGAGGGACTCCTGGAATCCCGAGCACGCGCAGCCCGCGGGCTCGAGCTGCCGCACCGCCGCGAGGGCTCGGGCAAGCAGTTCTGGGTCTGAGCCGCCGGGAAGCTCCGCGGGGGGCGAAAGGTGGAAGCCGTCGTGATCGAGGTTTTGCACGACGAGCTCGGCGAGCGAGCGGACGGGCTTATCGAGGGAACAAAGCGAGAGTTGGGCGAGAAGGTGTTCCTGCAGGGTCTCCGGCCTCTTCAAGGCCCCGTCGATAAAGCGCTGATGCTCGTCGCTGGCGGCGGACGCCGTGGCGGAGACGGCAAAGCCCGAGTCGCTCGCGGTCTCGAACCATTCGCGCGAGTCGAAGTCTCCCCTGTCGGCGCGTTCTGCCTCTGCCTCGGAGGAAGGCGAGCCGGACGGGACGATGGCGGGATCGTCGACTACCTCGAGGGCGGGGTTCCGCTCAACCTCTTCCATTATTCTGTCGCGCAGCTCGGACAAAGGCAAGGACATCAGCTTGATCGACTGGATCAGCTGCGGGCTCATCGCGAGACGTTGTTGCTGTACAAGGGTCTGCTTTTGCCCCGGGTTCATACAGTAAAGATACGCCGGCTCGGGCGGAGCGGTCAAGGAAGCGCCCTTGCCCCGGGCCCGGCTTTTCCCGTATGATGGGCCTATGAACACCCAAGACCGCTTCGCCCCCTACGCC
>JAKPSR010000052.1 GCA_029571425.1 Spirochaetota bacterium
CTGCAGTACTTGTACGCGCACGTTTCCGAGCCGCCGCTTTGGATGCGCGACGGATTTCAGGCGTATTTCGAGGGATTCGCGTTCGACCCGGCGACGGGAGAGGTTCGCGACGAGGGCGGCGACCCGTGGCTGGAGACCGCCAAGAACCTCCGCGCGGACGCGTCCCGCGCGCTCGCCGTGGACGCGATCCTCTCGGCCGTGACCGGCTCCTGGGAATCCGCGCGCTTTTACCCGCACGCGTGGGCCTTCGTCGCCTTCCTGATGCGATCGGAGAACCCGGCGTACCAGCGTTTCCTTTGGGAAACCTGCGCGGTCCTCGAGGGCTCGGGCCCGTATAACGCCGAGAGCCAGCAGGGAAACACGGACCTCGTGAAGGGTCGCTTCCTTCGGTTCATCGACGCCGCGAAGGCCGACGCCGATCTTACCCGCTGGCTCCAAGGGCAGCGAACCTTCGCCGAGCTCCTGCAGGACGGCGTGGGCGCGTACAACGCCGGCCGCTACCCCGATGCCCGTTCCCTTCTCGAGCGGGCGCTCGCGGTTCAGGGGCGCGACCCGATGGTGAATTACTATCTCGGGTTCGTGGCGTACGCCGAAAAGGACTATCGCAAGGCCGATGGGCACTACCTCCGCGCGCGCGAGCTCGGCGCCGAGGTGTCGACGGTGAACTGGGCGCTTGGCCTGAACGCCTACGCGGATAAGCGGTACGGCGAGGCCCGCGGATACTTGGAGGCTGCGCGCTCGACGAATCCCTCCCGGTACGGCGAGAAGGCTGACGCCCTGCTCAAGTCGATGCCGCGCTAGGATACCCCCAACGTAAATGTAAAAGCCGGCGGTTCACGCCGGCTTTTCTTTTGTCAATCTTGCACGATCGTTTCGGAGGGATGCGGGCGCGAGCGCCTTCGGCGTCGGCGACCGCTGCGCTCCCGCGCCTCTGTCGCCTCGGCGTGGCGGTCCTCTCCCCGGGGCCTCTCCTCCCCTTCGCGCTGCGGTCTCCCGCCGCGCTCTCGCGGCCCTGATGCGCCCGCGCGGGGCAGCTTGATGTTGAGCCCGCCCTCGCGGAGCGCGTAGCGGACGGCGAATTCAAGCTCGACCCTCGGCGGGTTCATCGGCATGATGAACTTGCGGCACTCGTGGTAGACCTCGGCGTACACGGCTGCGGGCAATCCTCCCCAGTCCGTGATGCGCGACACGAGGCCCTCGATCAAGGCGACGATCTTGCGCCCGAGGCGGACGTCCTCGTCGGACGCGACGAGATCGTCGAGCCTCTTGAGGCTCTCGGCGTACTCGGCCGCGAACGAGCGGTCGCCGTCGATCATGCTCGCCGCCGCGGGTTGGAGGTACATGTACAAGTCGTGCTCGAGCGCGAGGGAGACGATGCGATGGGCGCGACCGCTGTTGAGTATCTTGATGAGCTCCTCGGTGAGGCGAGAGGGGGAAACCGGCTGGAGCAGCGCCGACTCGCGGCGGATCGCGCGCTTTACCATAAACGGTATCGAGCACCCCGTCGAGGCGGCGTATTTCACCGCGCGGAGCATGCGCACCGGGTCGTCCTTAAAAATGGTCTTGAGGGGGATGACCGGCTGGAGGCGCCGCGCCTGGATGTCCTTTATGCCGCCGACGTAGTCGACGACCTGTTCCTTCACCGGGTCGTAGTAAAGGGCGTTCATCGTGAAGTCGCGGCGAAGGACGTCTTCGTCCATCGTCCCGAAGCTGTTCCCGATCGTGCCGTCCGCGAGCGAGCGGAACGTGGAAACCTCGTAGATCTTGTCACCGAAGAAGATATGCACGAGGCGAAAGCGCTTGCCGATGATTCGCGAGTTCCTGAAGAGCCGCTTGATTCGGGCGGGTTCCGCGCTCGTGACGATGTCGAAATCCTTCGGCTTCTTGCCGATCAAAAGGTCCCGAACCGCCCCGCCGACGATGTAGCCATCGTAACCATGGCCCTTTAAATGGGTGATAATGCGGATGGCCTCTGGGTCGATGAGCTCCCGCTTGATGCGGTGCTCCTTCGCGGTGTAGACCAACGCCTTTCGAACCGCCTTTCCCTTGGCGTTCGAGCTGTAACGTATTAACATCTGTCCTTCTATTCTCTACGTAATCGAAGCCTCTGTCAACGGCGTCATGCACCCGCTTGCGGCCCGTTGGGGGCCCGTTCGCGGGTGCGGGCGTCTATCCAGGCGATCAAATCGGACGTGATCTCGTCCCTATTTAACTCGTTGACGAGCTCGTGACGCGCGAGCCGGTACACGCGAAGGGACGCTTTCGCCGCGCCGCCCTTTATCAGCGATCGGACGAGGCGCGTCGGGCCCTCGCCGTACCGCCCGACGGGATCATCCCCACCCGATGCGACGAAGATCGGCAGATCCTTGGGTATGCGGGCGATCGCGCGCGGTCGATGGACGTCCCGCAGGCCGCGCGAGAGGTCGCGGAAGAAGCCGGCGGTCGAGACGAAACCTGACCACGGGGTCGAGTCGTAGCGCTCGACCTCGGCCGCGTCCCGCGATAACCACGAATTCGGGCTCGCGGGCGCGACGACGCGGCGATTGTATGAGCCGAAGGTCACTCGCTGGAGGAAGGGCGACGGCCGCCGCTTGCCCCGAAAGGCGGAAACGATGCCCGCGAGCGCGATCCCCGCCCTCGACGCGAAAGGGCGCGGGCCGATAGTCCCGACGAGGACGCAGCCGGCGATATCGTCCCCGTACCGCTCGATGAACGAGAGCGCGACGAGGGAGCCGAATGAATGACCAAGCACGAAGAACGGCGCGCTAGGGTGCAGTCGCCTCGCCTCCTGCGCGACGAGACGAAAGTCCTCGACGACCCTGGAGAATCCCTTGCGGTCGGCCAAGTGCCCAAGGCGCGAAAGGGAGCCTGCCGTTTCGCCGTGGCCGCGATGGTCGCTCGCCCAGACCGAAAAGCCCGCTCGGGTCGCCGCTTCCGCGAAACGGTCGTACCGCATGGCGTATTCCCCCATTCCGTGGCTTATCAGGATGACGCCCCTCGGGGCGAACTCCGTCTCCCATCGATGGACTGCGATGGCGAGCCCATCGTCTGCGACCACGCGCACGGTGTTCTTACCCATGATTCACGGCACCTCTCTATGCTATACTGACGTCATGACCAGTATAGCAGAAAAGATGGTTCCCGGGGGATCTTGTCTTGCCCGAGTCGACGGAAAGGCCGTCTTCGTACCGGGCGCCCTCCCGGGCGAGGCCGTCGAGCTGCGCGTCGTCAAGGACAAGAAAGACTACGCGGTGGCCGATATCATCAGGGTCATCGAGCCTTCGAGTCACCGAGTCGAGCCCGCGTGCCCGCTCTTTGGGCGGTGCGGCGGCTGCGACCTGCAGATGGCGTCCGCGGCCTATCAGCGCGAGCTTCGCGTCGGCATACTCCGCGAGGCGCTCGCGCGCGCCCGCGTCGGCGACGTCCCGGCCGTTTCGTGCGAAGGGGGCGACGACTGGGGATACCGATCGAGATTTCAGTTTCACCGAGACGCGACGGGCGCGCCGGGCCTCAAGGAAGCCAATGGCGCGGCCGTGGTGCCGATATCCGATTGTCCCGTGGCAAGAAGGGAGATACGCGATGCTCTCGGCGGGGACATCAGGCGGGCGGCCGCCTCG
>JAKPSR010000061.1 GCA_029571425.1 Spirochaetota bacterium
AGGTCGAGAGCTCCCTTAAGGTACTCGCCCCAGGAGCGCGTCGATCGGTCGTCGAGATAGCCGGTCAGCATCACGAGCCAGGTGAAGATGAGCATGGCGGCTTGCGCGAGGCTGACGGGGACGACGAGGAAGGAAAGGACGACGAAAGCGGTGATGAAAATAGAACCTGCGCCGGTCGGCTTGCCCATCGCGGCGTCGGCGTTGATGGAAAACTCGCGGCCGCGGTCCTTTGGAAGGATTCCCCACGCGCGGGGAAGAAGAAAGACGGTCAGGAAGAAGCCCGCGTAGAGGGCCACGGTGATTAGGACGGCGTACGATTGAAGAAGGCGGAAGGGGCCGAAGATCCCCTGAAGCGCGGACGCGAGGTAAAACAGCATGACGTAGTGTAGACCCTATTGGGCCAGCTGCGCAAGGAGGATCGCGCCTTTAGGCCCCGCTGAAGCTCAACCAGCGGGAAAGCAACCCGGCGAATGGTCGAATCCACGCAGGGCCGGTCTCGGCGAGGTCGGCGAGGGCGTAACCCGCCCGGAGCGCCCCCGAGGCGAACCCGGTAAGGCCGCCCGTCAGCATTAAGGCGCCGACTAAGGCGAGAAGCGCGGCCGAGGCGATCTTGGTCGCGCGGGAGTGCCGCTGAAAGAAGGAGAGGAGGGCGCGCGACCGGTCGAGGAAGAGGCTCGCGAGCAGGAAGGGTAGGGCAAGGCCGATGGAGTAGGCGGCGAGGAGACTCGCCGCGCGCGCGGGGTCCGCTTGGGTGCCGGCAAGGAGGAGGATCGACGAGAGGATTGGGCCGACGCAGGGCGTCCATCCGGCCGCGAAGGCCATGCCGAGAAGGGCCGCTCGCGCGGGGCCGGGGATACCCTTCGGCGCGACGGCCGTGTTGACGCGGGTGGCGCGGAGGAAGGGTATAAAATCGAGGACGACGTTCGCGGCGAGGACGAGGACGACGATGCCGGCGACGCGCGATACGACGACGCCCGCGCCGAGGAGGCGCGCCCCGCTACCTACAAGCAGCGCGAGAAGCACGAACACGGCCGAGAACCCGGCGACGAAGAAGATGGTACGCGAGGCGAGCAGGGCCTTCGGAACCCGGCCGCCGGCGATCTCGCGCGCCGATTCGCCCGACACGAACGATAGATAGATCGGGACGAGCGGAAGGACGCAGGGACTCAGGAACGAGAGCAACCCTCCGGCAAACGCGGCGGCAAGGCTGGGCACGCTCATTCTGCGAGCATCCGCTCAAGAAGGGCGACGAGCGCGGGGTCGTCGTACTCGCGCGACCCGACGATCACGGCGATCGCGCGTCCCGACCGATCGACGAGATAGGTCGTCGGTATCCCCTGAGAGGCGAACGACCCGCCGAGCGAGCCCGACTCATCGAGGTATATCGGGAAGGTGTATTTTTGCCGCGCGATGAAACTCTCGACGTCCGCCTTCCGCTCGCCGACGCTGATCGCGGCGATGCGAAGTCCCTTCGGCGCGAGCTTCGCGTAGAGCCGCTCGATCGAGGGCATCTCGCGGCGGCAGGGCGGGCACCAGG
>JAKPSR010000065.1 GCA_029571425.1 Spirochaetota bacterium
TTTCTCTTTCCCTCTACGAGGGAAGAGACCGGCAACGTCACGTACAACGTATCAGATGTTGCCAAGCGCATGGGCATTCTAACGCCTGTATTTGTTTCCAGCGGACTATACCGGGAAGAAATATTGAACCGCACTCAGAATCCAATCAAGAACATTGAAACACTCTTTCACGCTTTCTTGTATGCCGTCGATTGCGATATGAAGGACAAGTGCGCGCTCGAATTTCCAGTTCCGGGAAACGGATCAGCGCCATACAAAGCCCGTGCATACCTACGCGGATTCAGAGACAAAAACATTCTTCTCGAACGGGTAATCGAGTAAACAAAAACGGCCAGGGTTTCCCCTGGCCGTTTCCGATACATCAAACGTCGATCACTTGCTCTCAATCCCGCCGACGATCCGGTTGAAGGTGAGCCGCTCGCTCTTGGTGATCGACACCGGCATTCCCTCGTGGATGGTGATCTCGACCCCGAACGTCCCGAACCGCTTTTCCTCGCACTGCTCGCGCACCCACGCGACGAGCTCGTCGACGAAAGACTCCTTCGAGTACTTCACGACCGGACCCCCTTCGACAAGATCCCGTTTACCGGCTCCTGCCGATACCGGTCGAGCCAGGAGAGAAGCTCCGAACGCTTGAACAGCGTCCGGGCCCCGAGCTTGATGCACGGGATTTTCTTCTCGCAAACATAGTGATAGAGCGTCGACGTCCCGCACTTCAAGAACCGCGCCGCTCCCTCGATGTCGAGGACATCGTCGCTCGAGATCGTGTCCTCCTGAACGACTGAATCCGTCACCTTCTCCCGATCCTCCTCAGGCATGCGTGCCTTTGTATCGGTTTAGTCTATGGCCGACAGACCGCGACAAAGGCACCCATTCATTCCCGGGAGACCGCAATTCAGAAGAACTAATTCTATACGACTACCCCAAGGTACCCGAGAACGCATCGCCGACCGCCCGCTCGATCGCGACGAGATCCGATTCCGTCTTGTGATCGGCATAGAACTCGGTCATCGCCGCGGTCATGTGCCCGAGCGCGAGCTGTGCCTGCCGCTGTTCGACGCGATCCGCGATCACCTTCGCGTAGTAATGCCGCCAGGAGTGAAAGACGATGTTTCGATCCTTTCGCTGTTCCTCGCTGATCTTCGCCAAAAGAAGCGCACCCTTGAAACCCTCATTGAGAACGTTCTCGACGACAGGCCGATCGGGAAGCGTTCCATAAAAAATAAATCGCTCTTTATCCCAACCGAAAGGATTTTTTGAAGCAAGCATCGTAAGCTCTTTTTTCACCGAAGGCAGCAAGGGCACTTCTCGAGCCTTTCCGTTCTTCGGCGTTTTCAAGCCATCGAGGGCGCTCCAGGAATGCCGAACATACAACCGATTTTCCGCGACATCGCACATCCGGAGAGCGAGTACCTCGCCCATGCGAAGCCCGCACGTCATCGCCACGAGGCTACCGACGCGCGCCCGCTCATCAGTCCACTTCACCTTGAAGAGTTTCTTGACCTCCTCCTCGGTGAGAATATCCCGCTCCTTCGTTTCCTTCCCGTACCGCGTGAGACCGATGCAAGGATCCTCGACGAGCTTCTTGTTCGCGACAGCCCACTTGAACGCAGTCTTTCCCGCGATCATGATGTGATTGAGCGTTCCCGTCGAAAGCCCCTTATCAGCGAGCGACTTCTCGAACGCCTTGAGATCCACCGTCGAAACATCCTCAAGGAATTTCTCGTCACCGAAAAAGGTCTTCCAGTACGCGATCCGGTTTTTCGAGTCATAGCAATGACGCTTCCCGATCTTTTGCTTGTGAATGAGTTTGTCCTGGACATAGGGACTCGACACGTACGTCCAGAAGTTTTCGAGGAAGGGTACAAGGAGAGTCTTCGTGCATTCAGTCGATTGCGGTTTGTCCTGAGCGATTGCGCTGACCGCGAGGCCCTGCGCCGAGAGCGCCTGCGTGATGCGTTGAAGCTCGGCGCCGCCGAGCTTGCCGCCCTCAAGCAATGACATGAAGGATTGCACCGTCGCCACTTGCTCGACGGGTTTCCGCCCCTCGCGGGTCGGTAATCCCTTCTGGAACCAATTACAGGCTACCCTTAACGCGTCGTTGTAATTTCTTTGGAAGGTTGAATGAGGTGAGCCACGCTTTCCGGAAAGCTCATTAAAGAATTGGACATAGAAAATTCCGCGATGAGTCTTGTACAAGTAAAAAGGACGCATACACTGCCCCTTTAAACCAAGGGTTTCGGCACACTGTGCCTTAACTCTTGCCTTAAAATGTTAGCGTTGTATGCATCCTTCTTTGAAGGGAAGCATGTTTTTCCTTACAACGTAAGGAAATCTTTTTGGGCCCACCTGGACTTGAACCAGGGACCGACGGATTATGAGTCCGCAGCTCTAACCAACTGAGCTATAGGCCCGATCGCGTCGATCAGTAATTGACGATGCGAAAAGCATAATATCCCAGGCACGCCCTTTGGGTCAATAAGAAATCCGCCCCGATGACGGAAAGGCATGTTAATATAGAAGACAATAGGCTGGAAACCCGGCCATAGTACGCTCTCATGAGGTATGCGTAATGAACATTCGCTCGATCTTCTTGCGCTTCGCGGTTGCGGCGTGCGTGCCGCCGGCGATTTTAGGCCTTCCGGGCTTCTTCGGGGCATACGACAAAGCGGCGATCGCGATCGGACCAGGGACATTCACGGCCCTCTTTATGGGATTCTCGGTCAGCGCGGGGCTCGCGCTCGCCTTCGCCTTCGTCTTCCGCTCGGTAAAGGCCCTTCGCGGGGTCCAACGGCTCGCGGAGGGCGACGAGGGGGACTTAACGAAGCGGATGCCGGTGGTTGGCTCGGACGAGATCGCGACGATCGCGCGCGCGCACAACGTCTTCGTGGCGCGCATCCACGGGATCGTCTTCAAGCTTAAGAACATCGTCCGGCTCAGCGACAAGATCGGCAAGGAACTCGCGGACCGGACGCGCATGATGGCCGACTCGCTCTCCGACATCGCGGAACGGGCGGGCTCGATGGCCGGCCGCGAACGGGAATTGCATGGGGCGATCGCGAACTCGCGCGAAAGCGTCGCCGGGATCAGGGACGCGGTCGAGCGGATCGTGTCCCAGATCGAGACGCAGGCGGCGGGCGTCGCCCAGTCGTCGGCGGCCGTCGAGGAGACGATAGCTTCCATACAGAGCATGAACGCGGTCTCGCAATCGAAGTCGGAACTCATGCGAGGGCTTAACCGCCTCGCGACGGAGGGCGGCGAGGACATGCGCCAGACACTCGCCTCTATGGAGGGGATCGCCTCCTCGGTCACGCTGGTTAAGGACCTGACCTCGGTGATCAACGGGGTCGCGGCGCAGACCAACCTCCTCGCGATGAACGCGGCAATCGAGGCGGCGCACGCGGGCGAGCACGGGCGCGGATTCGCGGTGGTCGCGGACGAGATTAGAAAGCTCGCCGAGACGACCTCGCGAAACGCGCAGGAGATAGACCGAAGCCTCGCGTCCATGGTCTCCGGGATCGAGTCGTCCCGATCGCTGACGGCGAAGACGGACCGCTCGATCGGCGAGCTGGTCAGCGGCATCAAGGAGGTCTCGGATAGCCTTACCGAGATCGTCGACGGACTCGCGGAGATGTCGGCCGGCACGAAGGAGATCACGGAGTCCCTTTCGCGTCTCGTAGCGACGACCGAGGAAGTCCGCGAGAACTCGCGCGTAATCGGATCGAGCGTGGAGGAAATCGACGGAACGATGACACGGGTAATCGGGATATCGGAGGAGTCGACGAAGGGGATGGAAGAGCTCGCGGAATCGGTCGACTCGATCCGCGACTCGACGGACAGGATCGCGGCGGCGGGGGCGGAGAACGCGGAGAACATCTCGATCGTCGAACGCGAGGTTTCTCGCTTCCGAATCGTTGACGCGTCTAATCTAAAGGCCGCCGACGGCCAAGACCTGATCCAGTGGAACAAGAAACCGAAGAACATCCCTCCGCGGCCGAACGAGCCGCGCGCCCTCCCCGAGACGGATCGACTCCACTGGTACGACCTTGAGTACGCGGGGTGGAAAAGCGAGAAGGCAAACCGTCCCGAATCCCGGGCGGACGGGTCGCGCGGGAAACGCGTCGTCCTCCTCGAGTCTTGCGACCATCCCTATCATGTCGCCTACCGCGCGGGATGCCTCAAGATGGCGGAACAGTTCGGCGTCAGACTCAGTTACCTGAACGCGGCATATTCAACCGAGACCCAGGCGCGACAAGTGGATGAGGCGATTCGGTCGAGACCCGATCTCGTCATCCTTACCCCGACGAGCGTCAAAGAAAGCACCGGATGGTTTCGCAAGATCAACGAGCGCGGGATCCCGGTGATCGGAAGCAACACGACCCCAAACGACGAAGGATTCCGTTACTTACTCGGCTGGACGGGCCCGGACGACTGGGCACAGTTCCGCCTGCTTGCGCGCGAGTTCGCCTCCGCGATGGGCAACGCGGGCGGTTATGCCATCCTTCGGCACGTCAAGGGAAACTCAAACTATTTCTCGCGTACCTTCTCGATACTTACCGAGCTCAAGGCCGTCGCGCCGGAGATGGAGTGCCTCGCGATGGAATCCGCGATCAAGCCGGAGGAAACGCGCACCCTCGTTCGCAATTGGCTGGCGAAGTTCGGTGATCGTCTCAAGGGTCTGTGCTACTCTGATCCAGGCGAAGGAGCTCGTGCGCTCTGCGACGAGCTTCGGGCGGCCGGACGAGAGGACATCGTCGTCGTCTCATCCGGAAGCAGCAAGGTCACGCAAGACCTCGTCCGCGACGGAAGGATACGGGCGATCACTTATCAATCGGCGGAGGCGGACGGAGCGCTCGCGATGGAGATGGCGATCGACTGGTTTAACGGGATCGAGGTCGAGCCGATTCGGTATCTCCCGACCCACATCATCACGAAGGCTGACGTGGAGTCGTTTTACCCGGCTCAATGGTAATGGAGAGTTCCCGCGCCCTAACGGGCGCGGGAACTCTCCCGCAGTTTTCGCTACGCGAAAACTGCACATGTATATAAAGCAACCCGAAAGCCCTAACGGGCGCGGGAACTCTCCCGCAGTTTTCGCTTTGCGAAAACTGCACATGCACATAAAGCAATCCAAGAGCCCTGACAGGCGCGGATACTCTCCCGCAGTTTTCGCAACGCGAAAACTGCAAGAGACTTGGCGCGCCATAAAGGCGCGCCAAGTCTCCATTACCAGCGACGCTCGAAACTCCAACTTACCGGGCTAAACCACCTCGTCCAAAACCCCAACGCCTCCGGGTTATGCGTCTCGCAATCCACCGAGACGAGCGTCTTCCCGCGTTCGACCGCGTCCAAAACAAGCTCTGCAAGAAGGGCACGCGCGACGCCGGCACGCCGCGAAGCCGGGTCGACGTAGAGACCGCATATCGCGGCCGTCTCCTCGCCATGCACGGCCTCGCTGACGTCAAAACCGGGTTCATCCGCCTTGATGAAGCCGATGACCTCGCCGGACACGCGAGCGACGAACGCGCGAGCCTCGGGGCCGCGAAGCCATTCGCCCCACCCAGCCTCGTCGGTTCCGTGCGCGCCCGGCATCATGACCGGCGACGAGCCAATATGCCGGGCGAGGGACGCGTCGAGCCTGGCGAGAGCGGCGGCATCCGCATCGGTCGCGCGCGAAACGCCGACGCTTCCCCGCGCGGACGACAGTCGTCGCGCGAGCACGGCCGCCGGAGCCGCAGCGTCGAGGACGATGCGCCCATACGCGGTTAAGGACAGTGCCTCAAGGAGTTCGGGCCGCGACGAAGGGACTCCGATCCCGTGAACGCGAAGCCCTCCTGCGTCCATATCGGCGAGCGCGACGCGAAGGAGCTCCCGCGCTGCGCGCGCGGGCGAACGGCCAAACGACTGGCTTGGGAGGCCGACGGTCCCGAGCCCCCAATCAGGCGTCAGGGCCGCGCGCCCGATGTTCCGGAATTCCTCGAGCGCGAACCAACCGAGATACGCGTCGACAGGCCCGCCTGGTTCCGCGCGTGCGGCGTATAACCGTCCCTCGCGAGCGAGCCAGGCGAGTTTACCCGCATAGGATTCGATATCGCGCGAGGGAAGGAAGGCAAGCTCTCGGCGCGCGCTTATGTGTTGGGTAAACGCGATGGACGCGCACTCGCGCACGTCGCTATCATTCGAGATCGTTTCGATAAGCATAGTATCTCCCGATAGGGGAAAGCCCAATCCCGTCACGCGCGCGACAATGCGCGCGAGACGTCCCGCCCGACGACGTCGGGCGCGAGAATGGATTACGGTTGCTCGATCGGGTTCGTGCCCAGGGAACGGGCGTTAGGACCGGGACGCGGCAGCCCGACGAGACGAAGCGGTGGGAAACATGTACACTCTATACCTCCGGGAGCTGCTGAATTCCGGGCGCACGCGGCGCCGGTAACGAGAGTATAAACCGATTGGCGCCGAAGGCGCAAGGAGAAAAAATGGACGGCAGGAATGCGGCCGCGCGGCCAATCATCGCGTGGGACTGGAATGGGACTATCCTCGACGACCTCGACCTCTGCGTCTCCTGCATGAACGAGATGCTCGCGCGGCGCGGGATGCGGAAAATCGGCTCGCGCGACGAGTACCGATCCCTCTTCCGCTTTCCCGTCGAGGACTACTATCGGGCCGTCGGCTGGGATCTCGACGCGATTCCTTTCCCCGTCCTGGCGGACGAGTTCATCGCCCTCTATCAGGAGGCAAGCCTTGCATGCCCCCTCGTGCCGAACGCAAAGACCGCGCTCGAGCTCGCTCGCGGCCGGGGGTATCGTCAGATACTCCTCTCAGCGTCCCGCGCGGAGAACCTCGCGCAGCAGGTGCGTTCGTTCGGCGTAAGCGAGTTCTTCGACCACGTCCTTGGGACGGGCGACGTGCTCGCGCGATCCAAGCTCACCGTCGCGCGATCCTGGGCGACATCCAACGGAATCGATCCCGCACTCGTCACCCTTATCGGGGATAGCCTACATGACCTCGAGGTCGCGCGCGATCTTGGCTGGGATTGCGTCCTCTACGCGGGTGGGCATCAGCCCATCCCGGCGCCAGCGGACGGCTCGTATCGACTCGTTCACGATCTCGCCGAACTCGGCGAGATCCTTTAGAAATTCCGGGCCCCCCCACTCACGGCGCCCTCGCGCGCGCCATCGCGACGTTCACGCAGTCGAGAAGGGACTCAAGAAGCAGCCGCCCCGGATCGAGGCCCACGCGCTCGACCGCGAGCTCGCTATCTTGCGTTCCCTTGATTTCCGCTTCCACATAAAGCCTCGTTCGGCACGCGCCCAGACCGATCCCGTACCCCGAAAGGGACATCACCCGCGCCGAGACCGGAAACCCCGTGCGGGCGAGCACGAGCGCCTCG
>JAKPSR010000072.1 GCA_029571425.1 Spirochaetota bacterium
CCGAGCGCGTCGAGCGCGAGTTCCTCTCGTTCATCCTTAGTACTTCCGATCCTGAGTTCGTCGCGTTCTTCGAGAAGTCGGAGGGCCTCTGCGTCCCGCATTACGCGCGGGCCCTCGCCATCGGCCGGCCCCCGGCCTGGCTCCGCGACTTCCAGCTCGGCCGCTTCCGCTCGCTCGCGTCGCGGACGCGCGAGTTTATCGAGCGCTCGGCGTGGGGCCGGCAGGAGGACTTCGCCCGCCTCAGCGACGCGGATAAGACCGTGTGGAAGGAGCTCGCGCGCGCCCTCCGCGGCGACTGACGGCGTTTACAAACGGCGCGAAAAACGGGTATGATCCGATCCAGGAGTCATCAATCATGAAACGCATTATCGTATCGATCGCGGCACTCGCCCTCGCCGGTGCCGCCCTGGTGTCCTGCGCCAAGAAGGACGGCGCGGACAATTCCCTCAAGGCCGTGCTGGACAAGAAGGTCTTCGTGCTCGGTCTCGACGACTCGTTCCCCCCGATGGGCTTTCGCGACGAGAACAACGAGATCGTCGGCTACGACATTGACCTCGCCAAGGAGGTCGCCCGCCGCATGGGCGTCGAGCTCAAGGCCCAGCCTATCGACTGGAACGCGAAGGAGCAGGAGCTCAACACCGGGAAGATCGACTGCATTTGGAACGGCTTCACCATCACCGAGGAGCGCGCGAAGGTCATCTCCTTCACAAAGCCCTACCTGAAGAACGCCCAGGTCGTCGTCGTTAAGGCGGACGCCCCCTACAAGGCCCTCGCCGACCTTAAGGGCAAGAAGGTCGGCCTCCAGGCCGGCTCTTCCGCCGCGGGCGCCCTCGACGCCGCGGCCGAGTTCAAGGCGAGCCTTGGCGGCGTCGTCGAGTTCAAGGATAACCTGACCGCCCTGATGGACCTCGAGGCCCGCGGGGTCGACGCGGTCGTTATGGACCTCCTCGTCGCGAACGACAACATCGTCCGCTCGGGGAAGCCCTACGTCATCCTCTCCGAAACCCTCGCGCCCGAGGACTACGGCGTCGGCTTCCGCAAGGGAGACCTCGCCCTGACCGCGAAGGTCCAGCAAACCCTCGAGGAGATGGCGAAGGACGGTACCATCGCCAAGATCTCGGAGAAGTGGTTCAAGGCCGACATCTCGACGGTCGGTAAGTGATCGGGGGGACCGGGCCGTGCTAAAGGCGATCGAGGCGATGCTTGGGGGGACGCTTGTCTCCCTTGCCGTCTTCTTCCTTACCCTCGTCGCGGCCCTGCCCCTCGCGCTCCCGCTCGCCCTCGCGCGGATGTCCCGCTCGCGGGTCTTGAGCGGGGCGGTTAACGGCTATCTCTTGGTGATGCGGGGAACCCCGCTGATCCTGCAGCTCATCTTCGTCTACTTCGCCCCCTACTATCTTTTCGGCCTCTCCTACGACCGCTTCACCGCCGTCATCCTCGCGTTCGCCCTCAACTACGCGGCGTACTTCGCCGAGATCTACCGAGGCGGGATCGAGGCCGTGCCGCGCGGGCAGTGGGAGGCCGCGAAGGTCCTCGGCTTCACGCGCGCGCAAACCTTCTTCCGGATCGTCCTTCCTCAGGTGATTAAGCGCATCCTCCCGCCGATGGGGAACGAGGTCATCACCCTCGTCAAGGACACCGCTCTCGCGCAGACGATCGGCGTCGCCGAGCTCTTTCGCGCCGCGCAGAACGCCTCCGCCCGTCAGTTCTCGACCGCGCCGATCTTCGTCGCCGGGGTCTTCTACTTCGTCATGAACTGGGCGGTCTCGGCCGCCTTCGCGCGCGCCGAGCGTCGGCTCGCGTACTACCGCTAAGGGGGAATCCGTGGACGTCGTGACCGTCGAGCACCTCTCGAAGTCCTTCGGCACCCTCGAGGTGATCAAGGACATCTCCTTCTCGGTTCCCGCCGGCGAGGTCCTCGCCGTCATCGGGCCGTCGGGCTCGGGCAAGTCGACCCTTCTTCGGTCGGTCACCCACCTCGAGCAAGTGTCGGGCGGGACGATCCACGTCGCCGGCCAGTGCATGGTGCGCGACGGGGTCTATGCCGACCCCGCGACGCTCAGGTCGATCTGCCTCCGCGTCGGCCTCGTCTTCCAGAACTTCAACCTCTTCCCGCACTTCTCGGCCCTCCGCAACATCTCGGAGGCGCAGGTGCGGGTCCTCGGCCGGTCGCGGCGCGAGGCCGACGAGCGCTCCCGCTCGCTTCTGGCCAAGATGGGCCTCGCCGACAAGGCCGCGTCATATCCATTCGAGCTTTCGGGCGGCCAGCAGCAGCGGGTATCGATCGCGCGCGCCCTGGCCCTCGACCCTGCCGTCCTCTTCTTCGACGAGCCGACGAGCGCCCTCGATCCCGAGCTTACCGGCGAGATCCTCAAGGTGATCCGGTCGCTCGCGTCCGAGCGCATGACGATGGTCGTCGTCACCCACGAGATGCAGTTCGCCCGCGAGGTCGCCGACCGGGTGATCTTCATGGACGGAGGGGTTATCGTGGAAGAGGGGCCCGCGGCCGAGGTGATCGGTAACCCGCGGATGGACCGGACGAGAAGCTTTCTTTCCCGCTTCGGCGGGGCCGCGCGCTAGCTATACCTTCGAGCGCGCGAGGTAGGCGAGGGCCTCGGGGGCCGGCAGGGCCTTGCTGAAAATCCAGCCTTGAATCTTATCGCACCGCTTCGATGCGAGGTAGCCGAGCTGCTCGGCCGTCTCGACCCCCTCGGCGACCACCGTAAGCCCGAGTTTTTTCCCGATCGCGACGATGTCCTCGGTGATCGACCCTTCCTCGACCCGGTGCGTGATCCCGTCTATAAAGACCTTGTCGATCTTCAGGACCGTGATCGGCAGCTGGTCGAGGTAGCTCAGCGAGGAGTACCCCTGCCCGAAGTCGTCGAGTGCGATCCCGATCCCGCGCGCGCGCAGGGCCTCGAGCTGTTCCTGGATCAGCGAGTAGGATTCCATCAGGACCGATTCCGTGATCTCGATCTCCAGCGACTCGGGGGGTATGCCCGCCTCGGCGATGGCGCGGTCAACGCTGTCGATGAATCCCTCGTGGAGTATCTGGACCATCGAGGCGTTCACCGCGATCGAGACCTCGCGGTGCCCCGCGCGATGGGCGTGCGCGAGGAAGCGGCACGCCTCGCCGAGGACCCAGTCCCCGATCGGCACGATGAGCCGCGTCTCCTCGGCGACCGGGATGAAGATATCCGGCCGGACGCGCCCGAGGGTCGGGTTTTCCCAGCGGAGTAGGGCCTCGAAGCTCGACACGCGCCCATTGAGGACGCTCACCTGGGGCTGGTACTCGAGCCGGAGCTCCCCGCGCGATAGGGCCTCGTGCAGCCGCTCCCCGATGTCGAGCCGCCGATTGAACGCGGTCAGCATACCCTCGTCGAAGACGACGCAGCGGTTTTTCCCTTCCGCCTTCGCCCGATGCATGGCGACGTCGGAGCGCTTGATAAGCTCCACCGCGTCCTTGCCGTGGTCTGGATAGAGGGCGAGGCCGATGCTTACCGTGCTATGGATCGACGTCTTGTCTATCGAGAAGGGGGCTGCGAAGGCCGAAAGCACGTGATTCGCCCGTCGCTCGAATTGGTCCTGAGACGATCCCGCGACGAGGAGGATAAACTCGTCCCCGCCCAGGCGGAACAGCTGGTCCCCGCTCGCGCAGGCGGTGCGGAGACGGTCCGCGATGCTGACGATAAGGCTATCCCCGAACACGTGCCCGAGGGAGTCGTTGACGAACTTGATGTTGTCCACGTCGATGTAGAGGACCCCCTTCGGTCGGTCGGTCCCGTCGTCGAGGAAGTGGGGGAATCGGTCGTAGAGGTTGCGACGGTTCGCGAGACCGGTCAGGAGATCGAAATAGGCCATGACCTTGAGCTCGTCCCGGCTTTCCGTCAGGCTCTGCTCGGCGTCGCTGAGGCGATTAAGGGCGGGCGCGATCAAGCCATAGATGATCGCCGCGCTCGTGATGACGAACACGATGCCCTTGGCCATGCTGATGCGCACGAGGAGGGCGTGGTTCCAGCCGAAGGCGGCGTCGGCCGCGGCGTTCGAGAAGAGGATCCAGGCGATGCCGAAAGCGAAGAAGGTTAGGGATATGCGGAGGGCGATAGGCCATGTTTTACGTTGGTCGTTGAGGACGAAGGGATGGAGGGATCCGCGCGCGTTTTTTTTCTTCATCTCTTTTCAAGTATAGGCTCGAAAAGGACGTTTTCAAGGTTTTCGGGGACCTTTTATCCGGTAACGGACGGCCCGGTTCCCTCTATTGACGGAGAATGGGCTTTCCGCTATAAATATGGTTCGTATATCGTGTGAAATTATGGGCGATTGTACCCAGGAGGATAGAGCGTGAGCGTTAAGATCAGACTGAAGAAGTTCGGAAGCAAGAAACGGCCGTATTACCGCATCGTCGTGCAGGACTCCCGCGAGCCCCGCGACGGCCGCACGATCGACGAGGTGGGCATCTACCACCCGATCGAGGCCGAGGAAAAGCAGATTTCCTTCGATTCGGACAAGGTCCGCAAGTGGCTCGATAACGGCGCCCAGCCGACCGACACCGTGCGCGGGCTCCTGAACCGGAAGAATTTCACCCTGTAATCGGGTGAGAAGGCGCCGAGCGTGGAAAAGGACTTAGTTGAGTATATCGCGAAATCCCTGGTCGACGACCCGGGTGCGGTGTCCGTGAGCGAGGTCGAGGGCGAGAAGTCCACGATACTGGAGCTCCGCGTCGCGCCGGAGGACATCGGCAAGGTGATCGGGAAGTACGGGCGGATCGCGAAGGCGATGCGCACGGTCCTGAGCGCCTCGTCGGGGAAGTCGGGCAAAAGGGTGACCCTGGAAATCCTTGATTGATGGGGTCTTCCGCTGGTGACGGGCGGGCCGACGGCCTCCTCGTCACGGGATACGTCCGCTCGGCCCATGGCCTGGGCGGGTTCGTCCGGGTAGAGAGCGTCTCGGGTGAGTACGGCCACATAGCCGCCCTTACCGAGGCGGTTTTGCGGTTCCCCCGTTCGGGCGGGGCCGTGAAAACCTACCGAATCGAGGCGATGGACGCGTCCGCGTCATCGGCCCTCGTGAAATTCGTCGGGGTAGACGGGCCGGATCGGGCGAGGGAACTCGCCGGAGCCGAGATACTGGTGCCCCGGGACATGGCGTGCCCCCTCGCGGAGGGGGAACACTACGTCGACGATCTTTGTCAATGCGTTCTCGTGCATGAAGGTACCCCGGTGGCGACGGTCATCGGTGTAGTGGAAGGCGGGACGGGCGACCTACTCGAGGTTGCCCTTACCGATGGCTCGGTTCCGGATCAGTCCGCGAACAAGACGCGTCTCGTGCCGCTCTGTGAGGAGTTTGTCGGCAAGATCGACACGGCCGCGAAGACCGTTGAGCTGAAGCACCGCTGGATCCTGGAGTAAGCTCCGTGCGATTCCATGTGCTGACCTTGTTTCCCGAGATACCGCGCGCCTTTTTCGAAAGCTCGATCATGGCGAAGGCGGTGGCCCGGGGAATCGTCTCCTACAACCTGGTGAACGTCAGGGACTTCGCCTTCGACCGGCACCGCAAATGCGACGACGGCACCTTCGGGGGCGGGGCGGGGATGCTAATGCTCCCCGAGCCGCTCTCCCTCGCGATCGAGTCGGTCGGCGTCAAGCCGCGCCGGCCTTTCCCCGAGGGGGAAGGCGAGCCCGGTCCCGAGAGCCCGCGAAAGCGGGTCGTCTACGTGACCCCGTCGGGCCGGCCGTTCACGCAGGGCCTTGCCCAAGAGCTTGCCCGGGAGGATGAACTGGTGTTCATCTCCGGGCGGTACGAGGGAATAGACCAGCGGGTCATCGACGCCTACGTCGACGACGAGATATCCATCGGCGACTACGTGATGTCGTCGGGGGAGCTCGCCGCCACCGTGATCGTCGACGCGGTCTACCGGCTGCTTGACGGGGTGATATCGAGCGAGTCGCTCGAGGAGGAAAGCTTCTCGGACGGGCTGCTTGAGTACCCGCAATACACGAGACCAGAGATATTCCGGGGCGTTGCCGTCCCGGAGGTGCTCCTTTCGGGGCACCACGAGAACATCAGGCGCTGGCGTCTGCGGAAACGCGTCGAGAAGACGCTGCGCGTCCGGCCCGAGCTGATCGACAAGGCGCGGGCTTCCGGGTTCCTCACGGGGGAGACGGAGAAGATCATTAAGGAGCTGCAAAATGAGCATGGAGCTGATCCAGAAAATCGAGGCGGGCCAGAAGAAGGCCGAGGTTCCGGCCTTTAAGGTCGGGGACACCGTAAAGGTCCACTTCAAGATCGTCGAGGGAAAGACCGAGCGCATCCAGGTGTACGAGGGCCTCGTCATCTGCTTCAAGAATTCGGGCGTCGGCCGCACCTTCACCGTCCGGAAGAATTCCTACGGCGTCGGGGTCGAGCGCGTGTTCCCCCTTCACTCGCCCCGCATCGCGGACGTCGAGCTCGTTCGCCCCGGTAAGGTTCGGCGCGCCAAGCTCTACTACATCCGCGAGAAGATCGGTAAGGCCGCCAAGATCAAGACCCTTATCGCCAAGAAGGGCGACGCCGGGGAGTGATCCCAGCTCGGCTGACTATCTTTTCGACTTGAGCGGAGGCCGTTTCCGGGTCCGTGCGCGCGGCGCCGACCTTCCGGGACGGCCTTTCGCTTTATGGAGGGCTCGTGCTCGGTCCTATCCACGACGGACAGCGATTCCTTTCCCTTCCCGGCGCCCGGTTTCCCGTGAGCATGGCCGACGGGGACCTCGTGCGCGTCGAGGTGGTTCGCGCCCGCGATGACGGCACGGCCACGCTTCGCGTCGCCGGGGTCGCGTTCGAGGCCGCGTGGAAGGATCTGCCTCCGGAGGGATCCCTTCTCGCGCGCGTTAGTGTCCGCGATGGCACCGTCTTCCTTATCCCGGAAAGGCCCGACGCGCCTCGGCCGG
>JAKPSR010000074.1 GCA_029571425.1 Spirochaetota bacterium
GTGGTCGCGTAGTTCATGTTACCGACATAAATCTTCTGAGACATACAAATCCTTTACCGTTTTCCCGGTAATCCTTAAGTCCTACCGCCTCCTACGGGGCGGTATATCAACGGGTCTTGCTATCTTTTATAATGGAAACCGGAAAGACGAGGTATGCTGAATCAAGCTCACTGACAGGCACGACACTTAAGCAAACAACAGGCCATCGGACACATTTATAAAAAATTGTAAGATCTCGTTCGATACCCAAACTGTAGCACGCCCCATAGACGTCGTCAAGGGTTTTGTCAAAATAACGGAAAAAAGGGGATCTCAGTTTTCCGCCAGCTCGATGCTTTCGTCCGACTCGATTCGGTACATCCATCCCGTGATTTCGACGGTATAGCGGACTAAAACCTCCGGAATTCGGCACCAGCGGCCGTCGCCCATGATGAAGGTAATGGTGACGCGGTATCCTCCCGGGATTTCGCGCGCCTCCGGAAGGAGCCCGGCGGTACCGACGCCCGCCGGAAGGCGGTGGGCGAGCTTGGATAGATCGGTTACGGCCCTCGTCGAGCCTTCCTTGTAGACGAGAAAGGCATGGGCGTAGGCAAGGGCTTGATCGGCGTTCGCGGGGGCGAGCCGCTCCGCCTCGAAGGCCTTGTGCATCATCTCGGCGCGGAAAAACCGGTACTGGCTGGTGACCGCCCAGCGATCCGGGATCAGCGGATCCTCGACGAGTTGGGATTCCTCGCACACGGAGTACATGCGGATACCCGGAAGGGGCACCGTCGCGTCGGTCGCGATCGCGCCGACCACGGGTTTCCGGTATTGGGAGCGGAAGTAGGCCATGACGCGGGGATCGATTTCCCCCGTTTCCTGACCTCGCGCTCCCTGCGCCGTCACGGCGAGGGCAAGCGCGCCCGAAAGAGCGTAGGCAAAGCAATTCATGGCGAGAATTCTAGCACGCCGGTCCGGGGAATTAAACGAGCCGCCCGCGCGGGTGGTAAAAAGGTTTTACGCGATCGCCTTGGTCATCCAGCGCTTGCTTCGCCACCTGAAGAGCATGACGACCCCGCGGACGGTTTCGTCGGTGCCGATGGCGAGCCAGATGCCGACGAGTCCGAGGCCGACGCGCATCCCGAGAATCCAGCCGCCAAGGACCATCAGTCCCCACATCGAGACGATGCCGAAGAGGACGGGGAAGCGCACGTCCCCGGCGCCCTTGAGGCCGGGTATGGTGACCAGGTTCAGCGACCGACCCGTCTCGATGTAGATCGAGAAGAGGAGCAGGGTAGAGGTCAGCGCGGCGATCTCGGGGGTATGGGTGAATAGCGGGATGATCGAGCCCTTGAGGAGGTTGATCAGCAGGATCAGCGATATCGAGATGCCCGTGCCGACGGCCTGGTAGCGGTAGAGGCGACGGTACGCGGACTCGGGCTGCCGGGCGCCGACGAAGTAGCCGGTCTTGATCTGCACCGCGGTACCGATCGACATCGCGATCGCGAACACGAAGCGGGCGATCGTTTGGGTGTAGACCATCGCCGACATCGCGAAGGTCCCGAAGGTCGTGACCATCGCCATGATGACGATCTGGGCGACGTTGTACGAGAGGTTCTCGCCGGCGGTCGGAACCCCGATCGAGAGGATGGTCCGGTATATCGACCGGGGGATTTGCTTCCAACCGCGGAGCGGGAACTGGACGTCGGGATGGCGGCGGATGCGCCAGGCGAGGACGGCGCAGGCCGCGACCTGCGAGAAGGCGGAGCTCACCGCGACGCCGACGACCCCGGTGACGGGAAGGCCGAAGAAGCCGTACAGTGCCAGCGCGTTGCCGATCACGTTGAGGATGTTCGCCATGAACGACACGTACATCGCGTCCCGGGTATAGCCGTAGGCGCGGAGCACGGTGCCCTGCAGCATGTTGAAGGCGGTGAAGAGCGAGCCGACCCCGCCGAAGATCGCGAAGTACTGCCACGCGAAGTCGCGGACCGACGGAGCGATGTCGTAAAGCCCGAGGAAGGCGCGGCCGCCGAGAAGGACCGTCGAGCAGAGCGAGAGCGCCGTGACGAGGACCATGACCGCGCTCGCCTGCGCGACGTGCCTTGAGTCGTCCATGCGGCCCGCCCCAAGGTACTGCGAGAGGACGATGCTCGTCCCGATGCAGATCACGTTAAAGAGTATCTGGATGAAGAAGATGTACTGGGCGACCATCCCGACGGCGGCGACCGCCTCCTGCGAGTAGGAGCTCAGCATGATGATGTCGACCGAGGACACCACGATGCGGAAGATGTTCTCAAAAATGATGGGGAGGGTCAGCGCAACCATCGGGAGGGCTGCTCGGTCCCGGATCGGGGTGGGGTGGCCCGCGGGGCGGGCATTTGTTTCCTTTGTCATACTATGTTTCTAGTGTAGCCATTTTTCAACCTTGCGTCCAGTGGAGGGTTGCCTATATAATCCCTCCCATGATTACGGCCCCCCTAGGCGACGCCGAGCTCGAAGCCCGGCTCTCCGCGATGCATCCCGATGGCATGTCAATTTTCATCCTTGCGGACGGCGCCCTCCGCGGCGCTTTTTTCCACGGTACCCGCTTCGTCAACCGGATGCGCGCCCAGCACCGCCTCGGCGTCCTCGAGGCCCTCGTCCTCGGCCAAGCCTGCCTTTCGGGCGCCCTCTTGATCCCGACGATGAAGGGGCGCGACCGCGCGGTATTCCGCTACGATACCGCCGGCCCCGCCGCCGGATTCAGCGTCGAGGCGTCGAGCCAAGGCTCGGTGCGCGGCTTTCTGTTGCAGGATCCCATACCGGTGACGGAACCCCCGGCGAGCTGGGACCTCGCGCCCTACTTCGGCGAGGGCACGGTCACCGTGATCCGCTTCCCCGAGGGAAGCCGCGAGCCGATGACCGGGACCGTCGCCATCAAGCACCGAAACGTCGCGCGCGACCTCGCCGAGTACTTCCTTGTCTCCGAGCAAACGAACACCGCGTTCAACACCGGCATTCAGTTCGACCGCGAAGGCCGCGTCGTCGGGGCGGGAGGGCTCTTCCTGCAGACGATGCCGGGCGCAGATCCGGATATCGTCGCGGCCTGCGAGCGCGCCTTCGCCGCCATGCCCTCGATCGGGCAGTGGTTCGCCGAGGGCGGCGATCGGGACGACGTCATCTACGGGCTCTTCCGGGAATTCTCCCCCTCGGTCGCCCTCGAGCGCGACGTCGTCTACGATTGCGCGTGCTCACGCGAGGGCTTCGCCGACCGCCTGCGCGGTCTCGACCGGGCCGAGCTTGCCGACATGGCCGAGAACGGTCCCGACCCCCTCGAGGTCGTTTGCCATTACTGCGGAAGCGTCTATCACTATCCCTCCGCCGAGGTCCAAAGCTTCCTTTGCTAGGGCGGCAATACACTTAAAAAAAACGAACTCCGCGCTTGACCTTGCCCCAGGGGCAAGGCGCATTCCTTAAAGCGGAGGTACGAAGATGAAATGGATTCTGGCGATGTGCGCGACCGTTCTCTTCTCGGCGTGCGCCCGGCCGTGGCGCGATGGGGCGCGCGCGGGCGACTCGTCGCGGTGGGGCGCGGACCCCAAC
>JAKPSR010000076.1 GCA_029571425.1 Spirochaetota bacterium
CTCGCGTTCTGCGGGCCGATGGGCGCCGGGCGCACCGAGCTGATGATGAGCCTTTACGGCCGGTCCTACGGGTCGCGCGCCGAGGGCAAGATATTCGTGCAGGGGAAGGAGGCGGACACCTCGACCCCGCGCCTCGCGCTCGAGGCCGGCATCGGGTACGTCTCCGAGGACCGAAAGAGCCTCGGTCTCATCCTGATACAGGACGTCAAGACGAACATATCGAGCTCGAGTCTCGACAAGCTGTCGAAGTTCGGGGTGGTCAACGCCCAGAAGGAGATCACGGAGGCGGAGCGGTATCGCGAGGCACTCAGGATCAAGACCCCCTCGATCAACCAACTGACACGGAACCTCTCGGGAGGTAACCAGCAGAAGGTCGTCTTGAGCCGCTGCCTGCTCGCCGACCCGGACATCTTCATCGTCGACGAGCCCACGCGGGGCATCGACGTCGGCGCGAAGTTCGAGATCTACGCCATCCTCAACAACCTCGTTAAGGAGGGGAAGAGCGTCATCATGGTGACCTCCGAGCTTCCCGAGGCGCTCGGCATGGCTGATCGGATTTACGTCATGAACGAGGGCGAGATCAAGGGCGTTCTTTCGAGGGAAGAGGCGACCCAGGAGTCGATCATGCACTTGGCGCTCGTGCGACAAAACAAGGAGAAAGGCGAATGAAAAACGGCAAGTCGGGCGGGGTCAGCCTCCGGTCCTTCGTAAGCTCGAATATCAGAAACTATTCGATGGTGCTGATGCTGGCGCTCATCATGCTGGTGTTCTGGTTCCTCACCGAGGGGATCAACCTGAACTCCCGGAACATCACCAACATCTTCATGCAGAACAGCTACATCCTTCTGCTCGCGGTCGGCATGATCCTGGTCATCATAATCGGGAACATCGACCTCGCGGCGGGGTGCATCGTGGCCTTCGTCGGCGCCCTAAGCGCGATGATATACAACGCGGGATTCGGGCTCTTCCCCACGCTGTTCTTAAGCATCCTGATCGGCGGCGTGATCGGCTGCTTCCAGGGATTCTGGATCGCGTATCTCAAGATACCGGCGTTCATCGTGACCTTGGCGGGAAGCCTTCTCTTTCGGGGGCTTACCTACATCATCACGAACGTGACGCCGATCGCCCTCCGCGACGATAACTACAAGAAGATCGCGTCGGGTACCTGGAACATCGAGAGCCTGTCGACCGACGAGGTCCACTACACCGCGATAGCGGTCGCCGTGCTCGTCGTCGTCGTGTACGTCGTGTTCGAGATGCTTGCCCGCCGCAAGAAGGTGAAGAACGGCTTCGACGTCGTTCCGCTCCCGCTCCATCTCGTGAAGATACTGATCATCGGCGGCCTGACGATCGCCCTTGGCCAGCGCTTCGCGACCTATCGCGGCCTGCCGAACGTCGTCATCGTCCTCGCGATCACGATCGCCGTGTTCACCTTCCTGACCAAGAATACGATCCTGGGAAGATACATCTACGCCGTCGGCGGAAACGCCCGATCGGCCAAGCTCTCGGGAATCAACTCCGAGCTCGTCGTGTTCGTCGTCCACGTCATCATGGGCGGGATGTGCGGTCTCGCGGCCGTCGTGTTCACCGGTTACATGAACACCGCCCTTCCGCAGGCCGGCGTCAACTTCGAGCTTGACGCGATCGCCGCCTGCTTCATCGGCGGGGCCTCGACCTCCGGAGGCATCGGCACCGTCATCGGCGCCATCGTCGGGGGTCTCGTTATGGCTGCCATCAACAACGGAATGTCGTTGATGAACATAGCGGCGCAGTGGCAGTATGTGGTTAAGGCGACGGTTCTTCTCCTCGCCGTCCTTTACGACATATACACCCGGCGCAAGGCAGGTCTCGGTTGATTCGGTAGTCCCGAACATCCTCTTTTGGGCCCGTGGCCGTTTTTCGGCCACGGGCTTTCTTTTTGCCCTTTTCACTACGTTTCTATTGACAGTAACACGGTGTTACGGTATCCTGTCACTGTTACTATTTGTAGTAACAGCACTTTCTTGAACAGGAGCTACGCCAATGAACGCCAAAAGAAGCGACGCGATCGCGACCTCCTTTCCCGGGGAGCGGTATACACCCTTCGCCCTCGCGAAGAAACTCGGCGCCCTCGCGATCCTGGAGTCCGCATCCTTCGCGCACGGAAGGGACCGCTACTCGCTGATCCTGCTTCGCGAGGCATTCCGAATTCGGCAGACGGCGGACGGTGTGTGCTTTTGGATCGACGGCGGAGAGGTTCCGTTCGAAGGCGGGGATATACTCGACGCGGTAGAGTCCGTCGCCGCGCAAAACGTGCTGCCGCCCGACGGGATTCCGCTCCCCGGCGCGGGCATCGGCTTCCTTGGTTACGAGTTTTGCGCGCGCTGCGACACCATCAAGCTCGCCCCCCAGGCCGACTCGCTCGGCCTCCCCGAGTCCGAGTTCATCGTTGGCCACGTCTATCTCGTCTTCGACCACTTCACCGACACCATCCACGTGTTCGCCCTGAACTACGACCAGCACGAGATCGACCTCGCGCAGGCGGTGGAGGACGTGACCCGCCGGCTCGGCGACCTCGACTTCTCATACCTCGCGCCTCCTCCCGATCCGGCCGCCTCGCGCGTCGTCTCGGACGAGGCGGCGAGCAAGGAATCGTTCGTCGCCGGCGTCGCCGCGATCAAGGACCATATCGTGCGGGGGAACCTCCTTCAGGCGGTGATGTCGCGCCGCCTCGTGGTCGAGTCCGAGGAGACGGCGCTCGAGGCGTACCGCCGGCTCCGCTCGAAGAGCCCCTCGCCGTACCTCTTCTACCTCGACTTCGGCGACTACCAGCTCGTCGGCGCCTCGCCCGAGAGCCTGGTGCGCGTTCGCGATTCCGTCGCCTCCATCCGGCCGATCGCCGGGACGCGGCGTCGGGGCAAGGACTCAGGCGAGGACG
>JAKPSR010000087.1 GCA_029571425.1 Spirochaetota bacterium
GAAGCGACGGGATCGTTGGGATTTTGCACAAGAACGGAGGAGAGGTGTTGGGCCGCCTCGGTGGTTTTGCCGGCAAAGAACGCGAAGACCCCGCGCTCGAGCGCTCCTTGCGTCTTCCATTTGAGATCGCGCAGCTCTTCAGGATCGTTGTTGTATACCTCGAAAAGGAAGCTTCCCCTATCATCAGCGCCGATTCGGTCGACCGGCCGCAGGAAATACGCCTGCGGGTCGGACAGGGAAGCGAAAATAGCTTCGTTGACCAGTATGCGCGACTTATAGATCTTTGTCGCTTGCTCAAGCTGCTCCGCCGACTTGACGCAAGACGAAAGGACGGCCCCGTCCATCCGATTCCGGTCGCCGATGGTCCCGAGGGTGATCTTCCCGACGTCGAGCCCAATCCCGATCGAGATCGGGCTTTTGTCGCTCTCGTTTCGGTTGCGGGCGGACACCGCGCTTTGCATCTGTATCGCAGCGCGCAAGGCGGGCTCGGCCCCGTTCGGGAAAAGGGCGAGGAAGCCGTCGCCGACGTATCGCGCGATGAACCCGCCGTGGAACCTAATGATAGGACCGACGAGCTCGAGGTACTCGTTGAGGAAGCGGAACACCTCCGTCGGGCTCATGCGCTCCGCCAGGCTGGTGAAGGAGCGGATGTCCGCTGCGAGAACGGCCATGTCGACGTCGACGTTGTCGCCGGGCCCGACCTCGACGATGGATTCCTTCTTGAGGTAGGCAAGGAACTCGTGCGGGACGAAGCGGGTCAGCGAGCGGTTAACGACCTGCAGTTGCCTCGACACCTGCTGCTCCTTCTTGAACGAGACCGAATAACGCTCGATCACCATCAGCGCGAGGCAAAAGAGGCAGACGCTCATCCCCAAATGACTGACGCTGAAGCCGGAGATAACCCACATGGAAACGAGAACGTCGTAGACGAAAGCGAGCGCGGCGGACGAGAAACCGGCGAGCATCCAGAAGGCGCCCTCCTCGCGGCGCGAGACAGCGCGCACTATCACGGCGCAACCGAGGCCCACGGCCGCCAGGCCCAAAATCTGGAATGGCAGGAGAAGGATGGCGGCGACAAACGTGGGAGCCCCGACGATGATGGCGGCGTATACCCCGAACACGATGGCCGTCGCGTTGCGCGCGCGCCGCGAGAGAAGATGGGGATAGAGGGCCCTAAGGAAGCCGATGAAGAAACCGATGGCAAGGGGAAACGTCAGATAACCAAGGCGGAAGAAAACGGACCAGGGGAGTGAAGGAATAAGCAATGGAAGCACGAACTCGTCGTAGCAAAGGGTCCTGATCGCGACCGTCATGCAAAGGCTCCCGAACCAAAAGAACGGGACGTCCTTTTTCCTGAAGGCGAAGAGGGCGAGGAAGAACAATCCCATGATCCCGAGTATGGCGAAGGTGAATCCCGCCGTCAGGCGACCGACGTCCTGCATCTTGTGCAACAGCGCTACCTCGCCGACGAGCAGCGAGGCGTTGCTCCCGCCGAACCGGTCACGATGATTCGAGACGCGCAGGACGATCTCGGCGGTGCCGTCGGCGTTGGGCGCGAACGGTACCACGACTGAATCCCACCGCGGGCGCTCCCTCTCGCGGTCCGCGCCGGGAGTCCCGATCGCCGCCAGAAGTCGCCCATTGACGAGAACCTCGCAGGCGGAAAGGGTATGCCCGACGCGGAAGCCATAGGAAAGCGCGGGATCGAGACCGACGAGCCTGAGGCCGAAAGACGCGTACCCAAGCCGATCTCGGACGCCGAAACCCCGCCACGTGCCGGGCAATACACCGTACGCGTCGGGGGCCGCCTCGCCCGTCTCGGTCACGAACCGCTTCCACCACATGGCCCAATCGCCCTTCAACTCGGCGATGGCCCCGCGACGGCCAGAAAGGTCCGCGACCCCGCCGCGCACGGGCGTCGGCCGCAGGATGCCGGGATCGGTCGCCGGGTTCGACGCCAAGAAAGCGAACACGACGAGAAGAAGAAGCAAAAACGGGACGCTCGCGACGGCCGCGCGCTGTATCGTCTTTGTTGAACCGAGCGCCTTCATACCAACACCGCCTCGAAAACGGTAACCGCCCGTTCCTTTCCCCGCAGTCGAACCTCGCCCAAACTCGAAAGGGAGCAGGGCGACTCCGGGCCTATGCGGGCGGCGGTATCCGCGCTCACCAGTACCGACAGGCCCCGCTCGACCGCGTACCGCTCGAGTCGGCTCGCCATATTCACGACGTCCGAGATAACCGTGCCGTCCATGCGCTCCGCCTCGCCGATCGTGCCGAGCATCAGCGATCCTCGGTGAATGCCCGCCGCGAAGCGGATCGGGGGCCTACCCGCCGCCGCCGTGCGATCGTTGTACGCCGCGACCGCTCGCCCGATCTCGAGGGCGCAGTGTATGACGCGACAGGGATCGTCGGGGAACAGGGCCATCACGCCCTCGGTAAGGTACTTATCCACGAACCCGTCGTGCTCGAGAATGATGGGATTCACGTGCTGCAGGGTCTCGTTAAACGCCTCGAGGAGGTTAAGGCGCTCCTCGGCCTCCTGCATCGGGGCGTCGATCCCGAGGTGGACGAACATGACGCACATATCCTTCAAGATGTTATCGCCGAGGTTCACGTCGGCGATCGACTCCCGCCCGAGGTAGCGAAGAAAGTCGTTCGGGACGAAGCGTGCCAGCGCATCGTTCGTTTGCTTGAGGGTTCGTGTCGCCGCGTCAAGCGTGTTGAACGTTCCCGTGAAGTGGCGCACCTCAATGAGCCCCATCGCGAAAATGATCCCCAGGATGCCGTAGTGCGAGAGGAAGAGACCGTCCATCGCGCGGTTCGCGATCAGTATGTCGCGGAAGATGATGGCGAAGAAAACGGCGAAGCCGGCGCAAAAGAGAATCGCCCCCTCGAGGCGCCTCGCCGCGGCGACCGCGACGACGACCACGATATACAGCGCGCTGGCAAGGGTGAATACTTGGAAGGGCACGAGAAGGTCGGTAAAGAGGCGGATCGGCGCGAATAGGTTTAGGAGCGCGTACGCGGCGGCCCCGGCCATCACGACCCGCGTCGCGATATGGCTCGTCACGGACGGATACAGTGTGCGCACGAAACCAACGAAGCAAATGACCGCGAGCGCGAACGTAAGGTAGCCGATCCGGAACATCACGAGGGCAGGAACGATGGGGATGATATCGGCGAGGATGAACTCGTCGTAGCAGACGATTCGAAGGGCGAAGACCACGCAGAGCAGGCCAAGCCAAAGGCAGGGATGCTCCTTTCGATGGAAGGCGTACAAGGCGATAAAATAGGCGCCCATCGCCAGGATCGCGCCGAAGGGAATGATCATGGACACGCGCGTCAAAGCCGCGCGGGCGCGCACGGCCTCGGCTGGCCCGATGAGCATCGGCACGGTCGAGGCTGGAAATCGATCGTGAAAATTCGATATGTGCAGGACAAGCGTCGTCTCTCGGGCTCCGTCAAGCGGAAGGTCCGTAACGGAGGTATCCCAAACGACGGTTTCGCCATCGCCGGATTCCGCCGGGTTTCCGTGGCGATCCACCTCAATCCCGTCCACGAAAAGGCGCACGGCGCTGCTGTATCCGGGAAGGGTGATGGCATAGGCGCGGGAGGGATCAAGCCCGACCACGCGTAGGGCATATGACCCTATCCCATACGGCGACAGGGTATCCGACCCATACGAGGTCCATGACGCGGGAAAACGCTCGAAACGGGCAGCGCCGTCCGGCGTCGAACGCGGGTCCACGAATCGACCGGGCCAAAACGCCCAAGACCCAAAAAGGGGTACCGGGCCTGCAGTTCCGGAAAGGTCGATGACCCCATCGGAAACGACGGGACGGGATGCGGAGTCGGAAATATCCGCATGGGGTACGCATCCGCCGACGGAGATCATCAAAGTAAGGCCCATGGTGAAAGCAACAGAGCTGATGCGCATATACTATTATATGCAGTTGCATTCTCGTTTGTCAAAAAAACCGAGAACTTTCCGAGGGCTTTGACTATACCCCAAGCGCCTGTTTCGCGGTATTATGGTCGCATGAAAACCATCGCCATCGTCACCGGCGCAAGTTCCGGAATGGGACGCGAATTCGCGCTCCAACTCGCCCGAACCCGCAATCTCGACGAGATATGGCTCGTCGCGCGCCGAGGCGACCGCCTCGACGCCCTCGCTTCAGATATACGGCAAATCGGCCTCGCGCTTCGCTCAAGCGACGCGGATTCGGGCAGAGCCTACCCCTCCCCACGCGCGATTCCCCTCGACCTCGCGGGCTCCGCAGGCATCTCGCGTTTCCGTGCCCTTCTCGACGCCGAGCCCGCCGCGACTGCCGGAGAGCTCATCATCGACACCCTCGTCAACAACGCCGGATTCGGCACCTATGGGCCCTTCGCCGACACCCCGCTAAGCCGCGAGCTCGAGATGGTCGAGCTCAACGTAACCGCCCTTACCGGGCTCTGCCACCTCGCCGTCCCATTCCTCGGTCGCGGAAGCCGGATCATCAACGTCGCGAGCCTCGCGTCGTTTATCCCCCTCGGGAATTTCGCCTGCTACGCGGCCACCAAGGCGTACGTTCTTAGCCTGAGCGTCGCCCTCGCGGCCGAGCTCGCCGACCGGGGGATCGCGGTCACCGCCTGCTGCCCCGGACCAGTCGACACGGAATTCGCCAACGTCGCCTCGAACGGGGCCCGCGAGGCGGTCGTCGACGGGAAAGACCCCGCGCGCGTCGTCGCCCACGCCCTTCGCGCGGCTAGCCGCGGAAAGACAGTCGCCATCATGGCGCTAAAATGGAAATTCAAGGCGTTCATGAGCCGCCTCGTCGGCCGCTACTTTTTCGCCCGCTACGCCTACGTGCACGAGAAGAGACCCTCGCGATGACGGAGATCGCCGCCGACCATCCCCTGCTCCGCCATGAGGGGCGGATCGATCTCGCGAACCCTCGCGAAGTCGAGCTTATCTACGCCGGAAGCTCAGTTCGGGCGCGGTTCGTCGGAACGTCCATCGCCGTACGCGCGTCGAACCGACACCACAAATTCGAAAACGCTCTTGGATACGTCCTTGACGGTATCGAGGGCAAGATCGTCCTCGACGAGGCGCCTGGCCCGCGCGTATACCCCATCGCCGAGGGGCTTGGGCAAGGGCCTCACGAACTCGTCGTCTTCAAGCGAACCGACGGGGAGTTGCACTACTGCGCCATACATGCCCTTATCCTGTCCGACGGCGCGAGACTCCTCGCGCTTCCCCAGCCGCCTGAGCGGCGCATCGAGTGCTACGGCGACTCCGTTTGCTCGGGCGAGGTCGTCGAGGCGAATGACTACCTCGCCGCGAAAGATCCCGAGGACCATGGGGGTCGATACTCGAACAGCTGGCGTTCCTTCTCGATGCTGACCGCGCGAGAGCTCGGCGCGGAGCTTCACAACAACGCGCAAGGGGGGATCGCCGTCCTCGACGGGACCGGCTTCTTCGCCAACCGAACACTGGGCCTCGTCTCGACGTGGGACAAGCTACGCTACAATCCCGCCTTCGGTCCCGCGACCGAGTGGGACTTCTCGCGCTTCGACCCGCACGTCGTCATTATGGCGCTCGGGCAAAACGACAGCAAGCCCGACGACTACATCGACGCGGACCCCGCGCGACGAGCCCTCTGGAAGGAGGCATACGCCGGCGTGATCAAGTCCCTTCGCGCGAAAAGGCCGCGCGCCCTTTTCGTCGTGTTGACGACGATCATGAACCACGAGCCAGGCTGGGACGCGGCCCTCGACGAGATGGTAGCCGACCTCGCGGATCCTAAAGTAGTCCGCTTCCGCTTCACGCGCGTCGGCGTCGGCACGCCCGGGCATCCCCGGGTCGCCGAGCAAGAGGAGATGGCGACCGAGCTCGCCGCGTTCCTGTCGTCGTTCGGTCCCGGCATCTGGGAATAAAGCGTTATCGCGCGGCCTCAAACCCCGCGAGCGTCCGCTCGATCTCGTCGCCGAACCGCTCGTAGCCGGCCGCCTTCGGTATCTTGCGGTCGAAGATCAGGCTCATCCGGAGCGATCCGTTCGTCGTGTTGAGCCCAATCACCGTCTCGTTGTTCACCGCCGTGAAGATCGGCCCGTACAGGTCCTGGACCCGCAGCGGCCCGTACTCACGCTCGACGATCGTCTTCCCCAAATTCGAGAATGAGAAATCGTAGTCGAGGACGTCAGGCGGAAATCCCATCATGAAAGACTCCGGGTCGGCTATGTTGTCGAAGGAGTCGCGGAAGTGGAAGTACTCCTCAATGTCCTTCATGCCCGCGCGAAAACCCTGTATCCCGTCCTTGATCGCCTTGGCCATCTCCGGAACCGATGACGCGCAGTCGAGCTTCACCTTGACGATCCCGTTGTACACCCCGGCAATCGCGCGATACTCCGGCTTCAGGTACTGCCGAAAGTCGACCGGGCACTGGATCACCCGCTCCATCCCTCCTTCCGCGCCGAAGATCCCGGCCGAGGCCTTCATCAAAAGCGCGCCGAGGTAGCTGTGAACGGTGTGTCCACCCGCCTTCGCCTCCGCCGCGAGGCGAGCCGTCCCGACCTCCGAGAGCTCGAAAGTGCGGAGATAGAAGTCGGGAACCGCGTACGGCGGCATGTCGAACGGCTTCGGCTCGGGCGGCGTCTCCTTTTTCCAATCCGGTTCGGGCCGAGTCGAAAGCTCGCGCGCCACATCCTCCTCGAGCACGTCGTATAGAACGGGCATCGCGGGCACATCCGGGATCTCCACCGCGAGTCCGCCGGCGACGCGAAGGAAATCGTTAATGAAGTACACCGCCGCGATCCCGTCTGCCGCGCCGTGCTGGAATACGAAGAAAAGCTCGGTCTTCCCGGCGACATGCCGAAGGTCGAGGCTAAAGAGAGGGCCGGTAAAAGGGTCAAAAGACCGTCCCATCCGCGCGAGAAGAAGATCCTGCCAGGCCTGATCGCCGCCTGCGATCGTCGAAACCAAAAGCGCCGGTACTCCGTCGAAGATCATGTCCATTTGCTTTCCGATCGTGTATTCCTGATGGGCATACAACAAGGGATGCCGCGCGGCGAGGGTAACCAAGGCTTCGCGCGCGCGCGCTTCGTCAAGAAGCCCGCCAACGGTAACTTTGAACCCGAAATTGAGTGGGTACTGGCGGCCGAAAAAGAGCATAAACCGCTCTAAACTCGATGTTTTTCTTCGCATGGTGATCTCCTCGGCTACTACCTGCACAAGCGCGCAAACGTTTGCGCAATCGTTTGCCTAATTCATACACCATACAACCAGGTTTGGCAAGAGGAAATATGCAGTTTTTCTAACCTATTACCTGAACCGTTACCGGATTCGCTCGTATTGAACGATACCGGCCTTCTTATCAAGGAAAAAGCGCGAGGACGACAGGGGTTTTTTGACCACGAACGACACATGGCAGATTTCGATATACACACCGGGATATACGGTCCCTGTGACGACCACGTCGGCGGCCTCGTTCTTGTCGAGGGTAAACACCAAATTGGCCGACGCGACGTTCAGCTTTCGTATACCGTCGAGGATGCGCTCGTGAGACGAAAGAAGCTCGGCGCGATCCGCGCGCGATGGGTCCTTCAAACCTTCGCGAACCTTTTGCAGGGCAAGCGCGAGCTTCATGCTTTGGTCTTTCGCCCAGTCGAGTTTCTTCACCACCGAATAATCGAGCCCGCAGTATATCTCGGTCCTTGGGGCCGTGGATCCACCTATCTGATGCGCGCGAAAGCCGTCCTGCGCGAAGAACACCCCGCCGACGACCACGCAGCGGGGGCCGCACGCGATGGACGCGCCGGAATACACGGAGGAGCGGATAATCCCCGCCGCGATCTCCACCGGGCCGCGCGCCTCAACGACGCAGTTCTCCAGAAATTTTGCGCGCACGGAACCGCCAACCTGAAGCACGCCATCCTTTCGCCCGATTATTCCCTGCTTGACGACAAGGTCTCCCTCGCACTCAAGGACACTCGCGTCGAGGGTACGATCGACGCGAACGCTCCCGCCCGCCTTGACCGTGAAGCCTTCTTGCACGTCCCCGAGGATCAGCACGTCCCCCTGGAAATCTATGTTACCCGTGTGATAGTCGACGCCGGTATCCACGACAAGGACAGAGCGAACTGAGATGACGTTCTTCGTCAGGTCGAAGAGTCCGTCGATCAAGGATAAAACCTCGCCGTCGCGATTCTCGACGTTCTCGCCCAGCGTATAGGTAGGATGCCGCTCGTGGGCCGGCTCAAGACGACCGCCCACGACGTTAGCCCCTTGCTTTCCCTCTTGCCCCGGATGCAGAACGGCGATTCGATCGCCCTTCTTCACCATCACGAAAGGCGTTTCGCTCTTGTAATCGACGTTTCCTTGCTCGTCCACCTCGCGCGTGGGCGGGGCGAGGAGCCGAGGCTCGACGATATAATGTGGAGGGATCTCGGGAACCGATGCCCAGCCATTGGCGACGCGCACGCCGTCGATTTTTTTCCCCTCAAGCACGGATCGAAGGAGCGCCGCCTCGACGACGGACCAATCAACGCCCTCAACGACGCCGACGCGCTCAAACTCGGCTACGATATCGTCCATCTTCACCGGCGACATTCCCTGCGTCGCCGGGAAAAAAGAGAGATAAGCCGACATCTTGTCCGGCGCGACCGCGCACTCCACGTACCCGTTGACGGGAAAGGAATGCGTCTCCTCGACGAGCCCCCGCAAATCCTTGACCATCGAGTCGCCGGCCACGACGCCCTCCAGAAGCTCGTCGCCGGGCAGGAACGACGATTCCAGCCCCGATATCTCGCGCAACACTTGGTCCACGGCCTCGAGCGCCGGGTCCTTTGGGTCTTTGGTTTTTTTCATGGCGCACGTCCCGCTTCCTTAAAGAAATCGAGTATCTTGGCGATCTCGAACGGCTTTTTCAGCACGCCCCGCGCGCCCGAGGCGAGCGCCTCCTGGGTCAACTGGTCGCCGGGGAAACCCGTGATAACGAACACGGGGGTATCCGGTCGAGCCTCGATTATGGATCGAGTAACGGCGGCGCCGTCCTTCTCCGGCATGCGAAGATCCACCAGAACAAGGTCGAAGCGTTGCTCCTTGGCGAGGCGCTCTCCCTCCAACGCGCTCGATCGCCCCTCGACGGAAAAACCCATGTCCTCCAGAATCGTCTTAACGGCCTCCAGTATCGGAATGTCGTCGTCGATAATGAGAATGCTGCCTTTCATGGTTCGCTCCTTTTTATAACCGCGCCGATGGACTGCGCCTCGGATATGACCGAGCGCAGGGACTCGAGCGTCGGGGGTTTGCTTACGTATACATCTATATCGGGGGACCGTTCCGTCGCGCCAAGCAGCTTTCGCCACCCCGTCATCATCACGATGGGGATGTCGGGGAAAGAATGCTTCGACGCCTTGGCGAAGGAATTTCCGTCCATCTCCGGCATCCCAAGGTCGGTAATGATGAGGTCAGGGCGCGCGCCGCCCTCGAGCCAAGCGAGGGCCTCGCCGGCGGACCGAAACCGAGAGACCGCGTGCCCGTCGAGGGAAAGCAATTCGCCGACGACGTCGAGAACGCGGGGGTCATCGTCCACGAGCAGGATGTTCGCCGCAGACACCTTCGTCTGGACCGCGACCCGCTTGCCAGACGGAACGACCTCGCTCACGGCGGGAAGGATAAGCCTGACGACCGTCCCCATGCCCGGCGAGCTCTCGATCTCGACCGATCCGCCAAAACGCCGCATCGAACCGTACACCTCCGCAAGCCCCAAACCGGTTCCCCGCACGCCTTTCGTGGTAAAGAAGGGTTCCATACATCGGTCAAGAACC
>JAKPSR010000088.1 GCA_029571425.1 Spirochaetota bacterium
CCGCCGCGACCGTCGCGGGGGCCTTCGACGCGAAGCGCAAGCGCTTCCCCGCCCTCCTCGACGAGCAGAACGAGATGACGATCATCCCGACGGTCGAGGGACTCATCTACCCGGCCGTCCTCGGGGACGCCGACGCGGTGAGCGCGACCGGGCGCTTCGGTGACCTCGTCAAGAAGATGAAAACCCACCTCGAGAGCGTGCTCGTGCCCGGCGTGTGCATCGACGCGACGAGCGGCGGCTGGAAGCTCTCGGCGACGGCGGAGAACACCTGGCCGAGCAAGATATTCATCTGCCAAACCGTAGCGGAGAAGATACTGGGGTACCAGAGCAAGGATTGGGTGAAGTGGGACGCCGTGCACGCGGGATGGATGCGTTCCGGTCCCTGCGCGTCTTTCGCGGCGACCGACCAGATCAACAGCCGCACCGGCGCCGACATGGGGAGCAGGCTGTACCCGCGCCTCGTGTCGAACCACCTCTGGCTGAGCTTCTAGGCGCCCGCGACCGAGAAGAGTTCGATCGCGCCCCCCTTCCCGCGGAGGCTTACCGCCCCGCGCGGCTCGAGGGCGCGATGGTCGCTCGCCAGGGCGCGCGCCGCGTCCGCGGACACGAGAAGGTCGGCCCCAAGGACGCGACACTCGCCCTGGATGCGCGCCGCCGTGTTCATCACGTCGCCGAGGAGGGCGATCTCCTGCTTGTAATCGCCCATCTCGCCTACGACGAGCTTACCGAAGTGGAGGCCGGCGCGAAAGCGCGGGACGTCCCCGTAGCGCGCGCGGTAGTATCCCTCGCGCGCGGCGATCGCCTCGCCGATCGAGAAGAATGCCTCAAGTGCCCCTGAGCTACCCGCATCCCTTCCCCAGGTGATGATCGCCTCGTCCCCCACGTATTTATAGATGTCCCCGCCGAGGTCGATAGCCGGCTTGGCGAGATCGCAGAAGAAGTCATTCAGGAACGAGTGGAAGGCAAGGTCGCCGATGCGCTCGGCGGTCGAGGTCGAGCCCGCGAGGTCGAGGAAGAGCACGAAGCGCTCCTCGACGACGGGACGATGGTAGGTCCCAAGCAAAAGGCCCCTAAGGACGTGGTTGCCGAGCAAACGGTTAATGGCGTCGATAAAGTTGAAGACGAAGGTCATCGAGAGGGAGAACGCGATGGTCTGCGGGAGCATGAAGTCGCCGAGCGAGGCGGCGGGGTCCATTATGAAATGGAAGAGGAAGGCGTACTCGAGCGCGATCACGAGGGTGTAGAGCACCGGCACCCCGAAGAAGGTAAACCAAAGCGGACGCTTTCGGGATCGCGTAATCGCCCCCGAAAGAAGTGCTAGGCTAACTGAAATGACAGATCCTGCTAACGCTCCGAAGAGCACGAAGCTTCCTACCGGCCGCTCCGATTGAATGAAGAAAAGCTTAATGACCGAGGCGAACAGGGCGCCAAGGCCCGCGCTCGCGATCATCACGCGAACGACGAAGAGGGCCTTCTTGCGGTCGTAGAGGGAAAGGCGCGTAGCGCGGCGCGTAGCGCGTAGCGCGGCGCTCATTTGCGCGCGTCCCGCTGGCTTAAGCGCAGCCGCTTCCATACCTCCGGGTCTTCCTGCCCGAGGCGCCAAAACGAGATACTCGATACCTTACCCGCGCGGTAGACGCGCGCGCGCTCGTACACCGATTTCGCGTCCTCGTAGTACACCTGCACGGTGACGGTCTCCTGATACTGGAAATACGGGATATCGGCCCGGCGCTCGACCTCGGCGATGTTCTTCTCAGCCTTGATCCGCTCGAGGGAGGAGTGCTTGTACGCCTTCGAGAGGTTGCGGTCGGCCCACGCGCGGCCATAGAACGGAAGGCCCATCACGAGCTTTTTTGCGCCGATCTCGCGCATGGCGAAGCGCGCCACGTCGCGGCACCAGTCGATGGAGGCGATCGAGCCGGGGACACTCCCGCTCCAGTGCTCGTCGTAGGCCATGACGATGATCCGGTCGACGATGGGCCCGATGCGAGCGTAGTCGTAGGGATCGTCGACCTTCCGTACGCGGGCCGGAAGCGCGACGGTAAGGGTACGGTTCCCGATGGCGGCGCGAACGAGGGTAAGGAATTCCACGAAGTTGTCGCGATCAGCGGAATGCACCTTCTCGAAGTCGATCTGCACCCCGTCGAAAGGCGCGGCCGCCTCCGCGATCTGGGCGACAAGGCGGTCGCGGACGGGGTACGCCGGGTTCAGGCAAAAATGGGTAAGGGCGGCGTTCGTCACCTCGGCGACGACGAGGTGCTTCCGCCCGGGAAAGAAGGATATGTTCGCCGGGTCGGGAACCCCGACGAGATTGCCGAAGGCGTCGATCGAGGCGCCGAAATACCCGATGTCCGAAATCGGGTACGACGCGTCGAGGAACGCCTCCTCGCCCTTCATCAAATAGGCCCAGATCTCGCCGAACTCGACGGATCCCTCCGCGGCGGCGGTCGCCCGCACGGCCAGAAAGGCCGCGAGGGCGAGCGCGCGATGTAATCGTGCTTTCATGTATCTATCCTATCCTATTCGATACGCGTATTTGTAAGACTCGCGATACCCGAGACTCTCGTATAGCCGCTCGGCTTTTTCGTTTCCCTTAACGACCTGAAGATACGAGGCGGTCGCCCCGCGCCCGCGCCCGGCCGCGAGAAGCTCGGCCATGATGGCGCGTCCTAGACCCTTGCCCCGATACGGCTCGCGCACGACGACGTCGAACACGCCGAGCCAACCGCGCTCGATAACCCCATAGGCGCAGGCGACGATCTCCCCGTCGCGCTCGATGCCGACGACGACGCGCTCGGGCACGAGGAGGGAGAGCATGGCCCGCGCGACGGGACGATGCGCCTCGGGCACCCGGCTCGCGTCGAGAAAGCCCGTAACCCACGCCGGTTCGAAGCGGTCGGAGACGGACGCGACCGAGGCGTAGGGAGAGACGAACGCCGCGAGGTCGAGGGTTTGCACCGACGTCGCCGACTCGCGCGCGTAACCCCGCGCCTCGAGCAGGCGGTCGAGAGCGGCGTAGTCGGGATGGGCGACCATCTTGAATATCGTCGGGAGGGACTGGGCGCGGTAGAGCGCCTCAACGGCGTCGACCTTGCGCCCGATCTCATCCCGCGACGGGCGAATCGGGTTCGCACAGTTCGCGCGCTTCGTGTACCCACCCGCGAAACGGAGCACCCACCCATCGTAAAGGACGGTCGAGAGGGCGGGATGCGCGTTCATCGAAATTTCTTCTATCGTGAGGTAGTCCATGCGTTTCCTTCGCGCGGGTTGTATACGTATCAGTATACCATGAATCGGCCGCGAACGCAAAAAAAGACCCGCGTGCCGCAATGGGCGCGCGGGCGAAAACTCGTCTATGGTGCGCGTCAGTCCGCGGAAGAGTCCACCGTCTTCGGGAGGACGAGATTAAGGATGATCCCCACGACGGTCGCGAGGGCGACGCCGGCGAGCTGGAACTGGAGTCCGCCGCCGACGTCGAAGGCGAGCTTCCCGCCGCCGATCCCGATCACCATGATGACCGAGCTGATGGTAAGGTTGCGCTTGCACTTGAAGTCGACGCCGCTCTCGACGATGGTGCGGAGCCCGCTCGAGGCGATGATCCCGAACAGGAGCATGGAGATGCCGCCCATGACGGGGGTCGGGATGGTCTGGATAATCGCGCCGACCTTGGTGACGAACGAGAGGAGGACGGCGATGACCGCCGCGCCGCCGATGACCCACACCGAGTAGACGCGGGTGATCGCCATGACGCCGATGTTCTCGCCGTAGGTGGTGTTGGGCGGTCCGCCCCAGAAAGCCGCCCACGCGGTCGCGAGGCCGTCGCCGGCGAGCGTGCGGTGGAGGCCCGGCTTCTTGTAGAAGTCGGCGCCGACGACGCGGCTCGTCACCATCACGTCGCCGAGGTGCTCGCAGATGGTGGCAAGCGACACGATGACGAAGGTAAGTGAGGCCATCACGTTAAATTTCGGAAGCTGGAACGTTGGAAGGCTGAACCAGGGAGCCTCGATAACCTTGGTGAAGTCGATGACGCGGTAGGCGGGGAAGAACAGACCCATGACGAAGGCGAAGAGGTATCCCGCGACGAGGCCGATCAGGATCGGGATCACGTTGAAGAAACCCTTGAAGAAGATCGTCGCGACGATCGCGACCACGAGGGTGAAGGCGGCGATCGAGAGGAAGACGAGGCTGTACTGCCCGTTTGCCCCGTTCATCGCCATCCCCATCGCGGTGGGCGCGAGGTTAAGGCCGATGACGATGATAACCGAGCCGATGACGACGGGGGGAAGGACCCGGTCGAGCCAGCCGATGCCGACGGTCTTGATGATCGCGGCGACCACGCAGTAGAAGAACCCGGCGACGACCGCGCCGCCTAGGGCGTAAGGCATCCCGTAGGCCGCGCCGATCCCGATGAGGGCCGGGATGAAGGCGAACGACGAGCCGAGGAAGGCGGGAACCTGCGCGCCCGTAATCAGGATGTAGAGCAGGGTACCCGAACCCGCCGAGAAAAGAGCCGCGGATGGGCTGAGCCCGGTGAGTATCGGGACGAGTACGGTCGCGCCGAACATGGCGAAGACGTGCTGGAAGCTTAAGGGTATCCAGCGGTGAAGCGGCAGCCGCTCGCTGACGCCTACGTAATTGTTTGACATGATGATTCCTCCGCCGGCCAGGATACCACGGCAGACGAAAGAACCGCAAGAAAAACCGAGGTAAAAAGACGCCACGTTCGCGCGCTCTGGCGCCAGATCGCTAGCCGACTAAACGGTCGGCATACAGGATGTAGCGTCGACAGGCTACGCAGCCGGGGCGTTCGGGTTCGGGGGATCGAATGAAAAGCTGATCAGAAGCCGTATCTTGCGGATCGCGTCGGGCAGGGCATCGCGCAGGGGCCTACGGCTCGAGGCACCGTCGGGATCGAGGGCGAGTACGCGCTGCGCGATGTCCGACATCATCGGGGGAACTGTCCCGAAACGGTCGAGAAGCTCCGCCTCCGAGTACTGCGGCCGCCTGAGCGCGCCTAGGTCGGCGCCCTCGAGGGGGAGATGCTTGCAGGGCTTCCATCGGGGACGACCGTCCTTGCCGCGGTCGCCGGTGTAGGCGAAGAGGCGGCAGATCAGGCAGCGGCCGCCGTAGACAGTGCAGTGGTATGGGTTCGCTGGGTCGAAGAGGACGCATCCGCGTTCGGGGTCGGGACGCGGCGAAACGAACTCGCCGCGCTCGATCGCTTGGGCGCGCTCGCCCTGGTGCGCGATCATCCACGCGGCGAGGTACAGGGCCTCGACCTCGAGGACGTCGGGCTCGAAATTGACGCAGCAGGAGCCGCAGCCGGGCGGGCACTGGAAGGGACTCGCGAGGCGCCACGCCGCCTGTTCCCCGTCGATCCCGCCGTAGACCGCGTCGAGCCCCTCGATCAAGGCGGCGGCGCGGGTTCCGGCGAAGCGCTGCGTCTCTTTCATCGTTTCCCCCGACGGCCGAGTATAGCCGATCTGGGCGCGCGAGGGCAATATCTGTTATACTGGAACAAAGGACGCGCCCTGGCGGCGCGAACGGAGGAACGAACATGAAAGCGATAAAGATGGCGGCACTGGCCCTCGCGGCACTCGCCGCGGTGGCGCTCGCGGGCTGCGCGAGAAGCGCAGGAGGCGCGAAGCTCGACGATATCAAGAAGGCGGGAAAGATCATCCTAGGCACCTCGGCGGACTACCCGCCCTACGAATTCCACGCGCAGGTCGACGGGAAGGACGCGATCGTCGGATTCGACGTCGCGATCGCGCGAGAGATCGCGAAGGACCTCGGCGTCGAGCTCGAGATCAAGGACATGGACTTCGACGGGTTGCTCGCGGCGCTCGCCTCG
>JAKPSR010000099.1 GCA_029571425.1 Spirochaetota bacterium
CATGCCGACGATAATCTCGGCCCCCGTCTTCTCGATCATTCCAACCTCCTCGCCCAACGCCGTCCCCGGAGACAAAAAAAGCCCTCCGGGGATTGGCCGGAGGGCTCGACGTGCGATGGGTTCGCTAACCCCGCGACAGACGCCTCTCCCGGCCCGTACCTACTACGAGTACTACGACGAGAAGGACGACTACCGACAGGGTCAGTATTGCATTCATATTCATATAGTATGCATATTTATGCATCGTGTCAAGCGGTTTTGACCCCCCGGAAGGCCTTATCGGCGACTTCAGCGGGAACCGGCCGGGTACACAAACTCACGACGATAAATACCACCGTCGAAATCGGCAGAGCCACGACGATCGGGTCGACGTTCGCGAGGGCCGGGAAGAGGCTCGGCCGGCCGAACAAGGACTTGCAGAGACCAAGCGGGACGGCCTCCTTCGCGTGCACGAAAAAAAGCCAAAAGAGGCTTACGAAGACCCCCGCCGAGAAACAGGCGATCGCCGCCTCGCGCGAGGCGCGGCGGAAATAGAGCGCCCCGACGTAGAGCGGAAGGAAGGCCGCCGCGCAGAGACCGAAGAAGATCGCCGTCCCCGTCGCGATGATCGCCGTCCCGCCCGCGTAGAAGCGCGGCAGCGCGTAGGCGATCAAGGTCGAGAGGATGATCCCCGCGCCCATCGCGATTCGGTTGATCGCGACCGAGTTCTTCGCGCGCACGTTCAAGCCGCGCTCGAGGAAGTCGCGCCCGAAGGCGGTGCCCATCGCGTGGAATTGCGAGCTGAGGGTCGACATCGCGGCGGCGAGCAGGGTCACGAAGAAGAAGGCGACGAACCACGGCGGCATCGCGCGGTCGATGAAGAGGGGCATGATGTTGTCTGTTTTCTTATCCCCGGCGAGGAGGGCGATCTTCCCGACGGTATTGACGAAGTAGACGTTCGACAGGGCGCCGACGGTAAAGGCGACGCCGGTCATCATCGCGATAAAGATGCCGCCGACGACGACGGCGCGGTTAAGCTCGTGCCCGCTTTTCACCGTCATGAAGCGCACGGTGAGCTGGGGCTGGGCAAGAACGCCGATCCCGACCCCAAGGACGATCGTCGTCACGAGTTGCCACCAGTACGGGGAGAACGCGACCGGCATCGACGTCCATCCCGTGTGGCCGGCCTTGCCGAAGGCCTCGCGCGCCATCGGGGCGAGGTCGGTCAGGGCTTGATGCGCCTTTCCCACCCCGCCGAGGACGTAATAGGTGTAGCAGAGGAGAAAAGCCATCCCGGCGAACATCAGCGCGCCCTGGAAGGCGTCGGTATACATCACCCCCTTCATCCCGCCCATCACCACGTAGAGGGCGACGACGGCGACGAAGAAAAGGAGGGCGACCTCGTACTGGACCTTCAGGGTCTGCGAGACGAACTGGACGCCGCCGATGATGACGGAGCCCGCGTACAGCGGCATCGCGCAGAAGATCAGCGCGCCGCCCGCGGTCTGGAGGAAGCGCGATCCGTAACGCTTGCCGAGAAGCTCGGGGAAGGTGTGAGCGTCGAGGTTGTGCCCCATCTTTCGCGTGCGCCTACCGAAGAAGACGAAGGCGATGAAGATGCCCACCATGATGTTGAGGAAGGTGAGCCAGACGATGCCCATCCCGTAGACGGCCGCGGCGCCGCCGAAACCGATGATCGCCGAGGTCGAGATGAAGGTCGCCCCGTACGAGAGCGCCATCACCATCGGGTGGATGCGTCGGCCGGCGAGAAGGTAGTCCGTCGAATTCTTGGTCGAGCGGAAGCCGAGGTAGCCGAGGATGCCGGTAACGACAAGGTACGCGACGACGACGAGAACGAGGAAGATCAGGTTCATCGCGAGCCTCCCTCGTTGAGGTCGGGATCGCGGGTTTCCCACTCCGCCTCCTCCTTCAGCTCCTCTGATTGGTCCTCGCGGGGTTTGTTCCAGTTAACGATCCCGTACGCCACGCAGAGGGCGGCCGAGCCGAGGGTCAGGGCGTAGGCCAAGAATACCCACGCGTCTCCGAATCCAAACATGTTGCGCTCCTTATCGTTGCGATCGCGCGGGCTTACGGGGCCCTAGGCGCGGTAGATACCGTTCGCGAGTATGGAGAGGAAAAAACGCCACTCGGCGAGGTAGGCGTCCCGACATACGGCGGGCCGCTCGAGGGTGTGCACGTTCGCGTGGAAATCGTCCCTGGTCTTAAGGAGGAGCCACTTCAGTAGGGGCAAGACATCATCCTTACCGTAAGCGATGTGTGCGAAATCCGCGTCCCCATAGAGGCGGGCGAAGTAGGCGTCGAAGGTTTCCTGTACCTGCCCGCGCACCTCGACGCTGCCGACCCGCGAGGCGCGGACGATGAAATCGATCTCGGCCGGGCGCTCGAGATAGAACTCAACGGCTATGGCCGAGATATGGCGGGTCCGTTCCAGGGGATCGGGCGGAAGGCCTGCCGCGCCCGTGTGGGCAAGGATATAGTCGAACATCGCCCCGTAGGCGCGCTCGAGGGCGAATAGGAAGAGGTCGTCCTTGGAATCGATATACTCGTAAAGCCCGCCCTTCGAGATCGAGGCGCGGCGAACGATACTGTCGAGGCTGGTTTTCTCGTAACCGGAGTGGGCGAACTCCGCGATGGCGGCCGCGATAACCCGTTCCTGCTTTTCCGGGTTCAAGTTATAGAAGGTTTCTTTCATTTTGTATCCTTAATACCGACTGCCCGGTCGGTTCAATTGCATCGTACTCCCATACCTTTGTGCTGTCAACGAGAAAAAGGCGCGATGACGGGGTTTTTACGCTTTCTTCGGGGACGAACCGGCGTCCTTAGACCTCGCCGAGGTAGGCGCGCCTGACGCGGTCGTCGTCGAGAAGGCTTGCGCCGGTGCCGTGGAAGGCGATCGCGCCGGTCTCGATGACGTAACCGTAGTCGGCGATATCGAGGGCTGCGCGGGCGTTCTGCTCGACGAGGAGGACGGTCGTACCCGAGCGGTTGATCTCGCGGACGATGTCGAAGATCATCCGCACCACAAGCGGCGCGAGACCAAGCGAAGGCTCATCGAGCATGAATACCCTCGGGCGGCTCATCAACCCTCGCCCGACGGCCAGCATCTGCTGCTCGCCGCCGGATAGGGTGCCCGCGTGCTGGCGAAGCCGCTCGCGAAGGCGCGGAAAAAGGTCGAGGATCCGCTCTCGGTCGCGTCGAACCTCCGCGCGGTCGCGCCGGGCATAAGCGCCGAGAACGAGGTTTTCGTCGACGGTAAGGTTAGGGAACACCCGGCGTCCCTCGGGAACGAGGGCGATGCCCCGCGAGACGATTTCCTTCGTCGGTCGGCCGTCGAGCCGTTCGCCGTTCCAGGTAATCGAGCCGGAGGCAGGCTTGACGAGCCCGACGATCGCCTTGAGGGTCGTCGACTTCCCCGCCCCGTTCGCCCCTATCAAGGTCACGATTTTGCCGTCCGGAACCTCAAGGGAAACACCTTGCAGGGCGTGAATTCCGTCGTAAAAAACCGACAGCCCATCCAGCTTCAGCATCACTCGACCCCCAGGTAGGCTTCGATTACCCGCTCGTTCCTCCGGATCTCTTCCGGCGTCCCCTCGGCGATGGTGATCCCGTACTCGAGAACGTACATTCGACCGCATACCCCCATCACCACCTGCATATGGTGCTCGATCAGCAGGATCGCGAGGCTGAACTCCTCGCGGATGCGAAGGATGAAGTCCATCAACTCGCGCGACTCCTGCGGGTTCATCCCAGCCGCCGGCTCGTCGAGAAGGAGGAGGCTCGGCCGCGTCGCGAGGGCGCGGACGATCTCAAGGCGACGCTGCATTCCGTACGGCAGGGAGGTCGCCGCGTCCAAGGCGTGATCGGCGAGACCGACCCTATCGAGGAGGGCGAGGGCCTCCTCGCGGAGGGCGCGCTCGCGGCGCGCGTAACCCGGCAAGTGCAGTACCGAGGGAAGAAGGGACACCCCCATTCTGAGGTTACCCGCGACGAGGACGTTCTCGAGGACCGACATCCCGCGGAAAAGGCGTATGTTCTGAAAGGTGCGCGCGAGCCCGAGCTTGGTGATTCGGTGCGGGGCGAGGCGCGAGAGGTCGGCGTCGCGATAGCGGATCGTCCCCTCGGTCGGGCGGTACACACCGGTTATCATGTTGAAGGCGGTGGTCTTTCCCGCCCCGTTCGGGCCGATGAGACCGACGATCTCGTCCGGGCCAACCGAGAGGTTAAGGTCGGAGACGGCAGTCAGCCCGCCGAAGCGCATGGTCGCGCGGTCGCAGCTCAGCATCGCCCATCCCCCTTTCCCGCCCGACCGCGCGGCGAAAGGCCAACCCCGAGGCGCGCGAGGTCGTCCCAGGAGAACTCACGCGAGCCCATCAGCCCCCGCTGGCGGTAGATCACCACCGCCATCAGGAGGAGGGAGAAGACGACCATCCGGAGGCCGGGAAGGCCATCGGTGCGGACGACGATGAGGTTCAACGGGCCGTCGAGGAAGCGGAGGAGCTCCATCAGCACGGTGATCCCGACGGAGGCGACGACCGAGCCGGTGATGCTCCCATTCCCGCCGAGCACGACGATCAGGATAATGTTATAGGTTAGGCCAAAGACAAACATCTTCGGGTCGATCGTCGTCATCAAGTGGCCGAGAAGGGCGCCGCCCACGCCGGCCATGAAACTCGACAGGGTAAAGCTGACGATCTTCACCCGTGCGACGTCGATGCCCATCGAGCGCGCGGCGATCTCGTCGTCGCGAACGGCCTTAAGGGCGCGCCCGTAGGCGGACCGGGTAAGGGCGACCATGAAGACGACCGAGAGGGCGGCCGCCGACCAAACGACGGGAGTCGTCGAGTGCTTCGGCAATCCCTTGAGCCCGAGCGCCCCGTTCGTCAGGGTCTGCGCGTTGGTGATGAGGACGCGAACGATCTCGGCGAAGCCGAGGGTCGCGATCGCGAGGTAGTCGTCGCGCAGGCGCAGGACCGGCGTCCCGATCAGAAAGGCGGCGAGGGCCGCGACGAGGCCAGCCGCGACGAGGGCAGGGACGAAGGGTATCTGCATCTCGGCGAGCCAGGGAACGATGGGCGCGAGGAAGAAGTTTATCTCCTTTTGCGCCGGGCTCATCGTCAGGAGGGCGGAGACGTAGGCGCCGATCGCCATGAAGCCCGCGTGACCGAGGGAGAAGAGGCCGGTGAAGCCGTTCAGCAGGTTCATCGAGAGGGCAAGGACCACGTAGATCGCGCACAGGTTGAACACACGGAGCGCGAAAGAACCGAAGAAGACGTCGGCGACGGCGACGAAGCAGGCGCCGAGTGCGAGGGCCGC
>JAKPSR010000103.1 GCA_029571425.1 Spirochaetota bacterium
ATGGTCGACCTTGGGCCCGATCCCTGGGTCCAACGATGGGACCACGTCACCATATTTGGGCCCCCGCCCGCCCACGCCTCGGCAGAGGACGTCGCCCGCCTACTCGGGACGATCCCCTACGAAATCACCTGCGGGATTAACAAACGCGTTCCGCGGGTCTACGTTGGGGCCGAGGCACGGTAGAAAAAACCGACTCGGGAGTCATTGCGCGCGGGACGGCGCCAACCTACACTTACAGTATGGAAACGCAACGACCCGATTCCCCAACGGGTCCCATCGAGATCGCGCACGGCGTGTACTGGGTGGGGAAGCGCGCGGTCGGCGAGCCGATCGACTGTAATCCCTATCTTATCGTCGACGGGGACGAGGCCGTTCTCGTCGATCCCGGCTCGATACTCGATTTTGAGTCGGTCCGAGAGAACGTCGCCTCTATCGTCCCCCTCGACCGAATCAGCCTGATCGTCGCGCATCATCAGGACCCGGACCTTTGCGCGTCGATTCCCTTGTTCCTCTCCGCTGGGGTCTCGGCCCCGATCGCCCTCCATTGGCGCACCTCAGTGCTCGTCCGCTACTACGGGATCGAGGCGCCGCTCTACCTCGTCAACGAGAACGGGTGGGAATGGAGCTTCCGCTCGGGCCGCTCCCTTCGTTTCCTCCCCGCCCCCTACTGCCACTTCCCGGGTAGCGTGATGACCTATGACAAAACGACTCGCGTCCTCTTCTCCGGCGACCTCTTCGGCGCCTTCACCGACGCGCCGGGACTCTACGCCGGTCCCGGCTACCGAGAGTCGATGCGCGCCTTCCACGAGCATTACATGCCCTCGCGCGAAATCCTCGCGCGGGTAATGTACTCCGTGCTCGCGCTCGACGTCGCCGTCATCGCCCCGCAGCACGGCAGGGTAATCCGCGACGGCGTGCGCGACTGCGTCGAGGACCTCCGCGACCTGGAATGCGGCTCGTTCCTCTGGGGTGCGTCGCCCCGCGGGGAGCGCGACCTCGCGCACGCGGAGGTCGCCATCCCGCTGATCGAGTCCTGCGTCGCCCGTCTCGCCCGCCTCTTCTCCGAGGCGAGCGTGCGCGCGGCCCTTCGCGACACGCCGTTCGAACTCGATCCCGTCGAGCTCCGACTCGCCTCGCGCGACCTTAACTTCGGCGCGCTCGAGGCGATCGACCGCTTCCTTTCCGCGGCCGCCGAGGGAGGCGAGCCTCTATGGCTCACCGTCCTCGAGCCCTTCCTCCTCCCACGCCTCGAGGAAGCAGGACTTTCCGTTCCCAACGCTCTCGTCTCGCGGTCGCCCCAACTCCCCGTTCCGGAGCTCGAGACCCATCGCGCCACCGAGGCGGCCGGGGGACCGACGCGCCCGCCGCGAACCGATTTTCCCGTCGACCACCTCACCGGGTTCCGCGGAGAGCGCGCCCTCGAGCGACTCGTGTCGAGCCTCTCCCCCGACGGTCCCGACCACCCGTTCGGGATCGCCTACTTCTCGATCGTGAACCTTGGAGACATCAACCGCCTGTATGGCCGGGACGCCGGCGACGACGCGATCAGGTCGCTCTCCTACGCGCTCAGGCGCGCGTCGTCCGAATCGGGGGCCGTGCACCTCTTTAGGCTCCAAGCCCCGATACTCGCCCTCGTCGCGGAGCGATGCTCAGGCGACGCGGTCCATCGCATCGTCGAGCGGGCGAAGCTCGCGGCCGAGGACTCGGGCTTCGTCGTGGATCGCGTCTACGTCGCGGCCGGGGTCGTCTACAGCTCGCAGCTTTCCGCGGGAGACGAGGCCGGCCGCTTCGCGCGCGTGGATCGGAGCC
>JAKPSR010000113.1 GCA_029571425.1 Spirochaetota bacterium
GTAGGCCTCTTCGGCGGCCTTCCAATCCTTGCGGGAATGAAGGATGTCCGCCACGGTCATCAGGGCGCGCGCTGCGGCGAAGGAGCGGGGGTTGCGGGCCGCGACGTCGCGCATCTCGGCGAGGATCTCGTCCTCCTTCGCGGGAAGGGCTGTCTTGTCTTCCGCGGCGCGCGCCTTCTCGAGGTCAGACACCGCGCGCTCGATCCGCTCGAACGCCGCCTCGCGGCGCGAGGTAAGGACGAGCGAGGCGACGACGAGGGCCGCCACCGCGACGAGGGCCGCGGCGAGCACGGCGATGATCGGCGTCCGGAAGCGGACGATAAGGCTCGATATTTTCTGGGTCAGCGCGGCGTCGTTTGCGTCGCGCGCGTCATTTGCTGCCATGTGGTCACTTCTCCTTGATTTCCAGTTCCTTAATGAGCCTCGAGAGGTACGTCCGCTGTATGTCGAGGACGCCGGCGGCGGAAGTTTGGTTCCACTCGTTCTCCTCGAGCACCTTTTGAATGTAGTGCTTCTTAAAGAGGTTTAGCACGCTCTTCAGGCTCTTATCCGTATAAGTATTATTATCAGGCATCGACCGTATATTCAAGAGGAGGTCTTCCTCCCGGACGTACGGCGGCTTTCCTATGACGCAGGCGCGCTCGACCGTGTTCTCGAGCTCGCGGATATTCCCCGGCCACGAATAAGCCAGGATGGCGCTCATCGCCCCCTCGGAAAAGCCCAGGAATTCCTTCTTAACCTCGCGATTGAACTTCTTTAGGAAAAATTGGGCGAGCTCGGGGATGTCCTCGATACGCTGGCGAAGGGGCGGGACGTAAAGTGGCAGGACGTTGAGGCGATAGTAAAGGTCAGAGCGGAATTTCTGCTCCTCGACGAGCTTCTCGATGTCCCGATTCGTCGCGGCGACGATTCGGACGTCCACCGTGATCGTGTCGCTCGACCCGACCTTCTCGAAGGACTTGTTCTGGATGACGCGAAGGAGCTTCGACTGGAGGGAAAGGGGAAGGTCGCCGATTTCGTCGAGGAAGATGGTGCCCGTATCGGCCATCTCGAATCGTCCCTTCCGGTTCGATACCGCGTCGGTGAAGGCGCCCTTTACGTGGCCGAAGAGCTCGCTCTCCAAGAGGCCCTCGGGCAGGGCGGCGCAGTTCACGCGGACGAACGGGCGGCCCGCGCGGTCGCTCTTCAGGTGGAGCTGCTCCGCGAAGAGCTCCTTCCCCACCCCGCTTTCCCCGAGTATCAGCACGGACGAGTCCGATTTCGCGACGCGCTCGACGATGTCGAGCTTCTCCAGGATCACCGGGCTCCGCGCGATCAGGGTATGATAACCCCGGTCGGTGGCGATCTGGTCCTGCAGGATGGCGATCTCGTCCCGCGAGCGCTGGTAATGCTGGGCGTTTTGGTAGGCGATCGCCGCCTGGTTCGCCAGGATCTCGATCACCTCGAGGTCGGCGTGCGTGAACCCCGCCTCGGTTTCCTTGTTGAGTATCTCGATCACGCCGATGCACTCGTTCTTCACCCGCATCGGGACGGCGAGCATGTTCCGCGTCTCGTAGCCGGTCGATTTCTGCACCGCGGGACTGTAGCGGGGATCGTTCGCGACGTCGTTGACGATGAGGCTTCGGTTGTTCTTCACGACCCAGCCGGCGATCCCCTCGTCCATGCGAACGACGAACTTCTTGGCCTCGAGGCCCTTCGGCCCGAGGGCGACCTCGAAGCGCAGGGTCTTCTTGTCCGAGTCGACGAGCAGGAGCGACGACGCCTCGCCCTCCACGAGCCGCATGGCGGACTCGAGGATGTAGGCGAGGAGCGCGTTTACGTCTGAATAATTCGAGTTGATGAGGGTATTGATCTCGATGAGGGCATTGAGCTTGTCTGTGTCGATCGTCTTAGACGGCGTCATCAATACCGCTCATCGAAACCGGAATACCGTTAGTTATTCTTGTTCTTCAGGAAATCGCCGAGGGTATAGGACCCGCTGTCGTTCTCCTGTTCGGAGGACATGTAGCGGGAGATCTCTTCCCTCTGCACCTTCTTCTTGTAATCCTTGATCGAGAAGGCGACCTTCTGCTTCTCCGGGCTCACCTCGACGACGACGACCTTGATCTTGTCGCCGACGTTGTACTTCTTGACGGCCTCCTCGAAGAGCTCCTCGCGGCTTTCGGTGAGGTTCTGCTTGTTAATCAGCCCCTCGATGCCGCCGGGAACCTTAAGGAACACGCCGAAGTCGGTGATGGAGGTTACCTCGCCCTCGACCGAGCTGCCGGCCGGGAACGCGTTAGCGAAGGTCTGCCACGGGTCGTCGGAGAGTTGCTTGACGCCGAGGCGGATGCGGTGGGTGTCGGGATCGCTCTCGATCACCATCACCTCGATCTCCTGCCCGACCTCGAGCTCGCTGCCCGGGTGCTTCACCTTCTTGGTCCACGACAGGTCGTCCGCGTGGAGGAAGCCGTCAATGCCGTCCTCAAGCTCGACGAAGGCCCCCGCGTTGGTGACCTTGACCACCTTGCGGGTGAACCTGGTGCCGACGGGGTACTTCTCCGCGAGCTGCTCCCACGGGTTGTCCGTGACCTGCTTAAGGCCGAGCGACACGCGGCCGGCCTGGATATCGTAGCCGAGAATCATGCACTCGACGTCGTCCCCGATGTGGACCATGTCCTCGGGCTTGTTGATCTTCTTGACCCAGCTGAACTCGCTGATGTGGGCGAGGCCCTCGATCCCCTCCTCCAGCTCGATGAACGCGCCGAAGTCGGTGAGCTTGGTGACCTTCCCCTTGACCACGTCGTTGACGTGGTACTTATCCTCGAAGTGAAGCCACGGGTCCTCGGTGAAGTGCTTCAGCGAGAGGTTGATCCGCTTCTCCTCGGGGTCGAGGCGGATCACCTTGAGGGTGATCTCCTGGCCCTTCTTGACGAAGTCTTTCGGCCGGGTCACGTGCCCCCAGCTCATATCGTTAATATGAAGGAGACCGTCGAAGCCGCCAAGGTCGATGAAGGCGCCGAAGCTGGTGAAGCTCTTGACGGCGCCGGTGACGGAGTCGCCGATCTGCACGTTCTTGAAGAAAGCCTCGCGGTTGGTCTCTGTCTGCTCCTCGAGGAACTTCCGGCGGTTCACGACCACGTTGACCTTGTTGTCCGAGTAGAGGCGCTCGACGTAGAAGGTCGCCTTGAGGCCGACGAGTTTCTCGGGCTTCTCGACCTTCTGGCTGTCCGACTGACTGATCGGGAGGAAGGCGCGCACGCCGGCGCCGAGATCGACCTCGTAGCCGCCCTTGACGATCTTATCGATGGTCCCCTCAACGGGGGTCTTGTCCTGGAACGCTTGGCGAAGGTTCTTCCAAAAGACCTTGACGTCGGCCTTCTGCTTGGACACGGACACCTCGCCGTACTTGTTCTCTTTTTGCATCAGCACGACACTTACCGTGTCGCCGATCTTCGGAATAACCGAGAACTCCCCTATCGGGATTTTTCCCTCGGACTTGTACCCCACGTCGACAAACACCTGGTCTTGAGTAACCTGAATGACGACTCCATCGATGAGTTGTCCCTCTTCAAGCGACTCGAGCGACTTGAGGTACTCCTCCTGTAATTGTGTCTGGATGTTACCAGGGGAGTTTTTAGAAACATCCTTTGCCACTTCCATCTGATCCATACCTAACCCTTATGTGTGAATTTTGCTTACTATAATCTCACAAACCTGGGTTATGGTCAAGCCGGATGTATCAAGGTAAAAGGCGTCGGGGGCTCGTTGGAGGCTCCCTTCCTTCTTATTTCGGTCGATTTCGTCCCGCGCGGCGATCGAAGCCTCGATTTCGCTCAAGGAAAGCCCGCTCGTACCCTGGGTAAATCGCCTGAGGGCCCGGGCCTCGACGCTCGCGTCGAGGTAAAACTTATGCTCGGCGTTGGGGAAAACCACCGTGGTCATATCGCGACCCTCGCAGACGACCCCATTGCGGGCCGCGACGGCCCGAATCTTCTCGTTGATTATCCGGCGTACCCCGACAATGGCCGAAAGCGGCGCGACGAGGGCCTCGACGGCGTCGCTTCTGAGGTAGGGCTCGACGTCCTCGCCCGATAGGTAAAGCTTCCCGTCGCGGTAGTCGAGCTCGACCTTTCGGGCGAAGTCGATTATGGCAGCCTCGTCGGTTAGGTCGACCGCGCCGGCCCCCGCCCCGTCGGCCGCGCCCCCCGCCCGCCTGAGCAGGGCAAGGGTCACCCCACGATAAAAGCTTCCGGTGTTCATGAACATGAGCCCGAGCCGATCGGCCAGCATCCGCGCTATCGTGCTTTTTCCCGAGCCCGCGGGCCCGTCAATCGCGACTACCATCGTCCCTTCCCCTCGTCCCCGGGAATCCCCGGAGCGCCTCGATCTCCCGCGCGGTCAAATCCCGGTACCCCCCCGAGGGTAAGTCACCGAGGGCGACGGGGCCGATCCTAACCCGCGCGAGGCTTTGCACGCGTATCTCGAATGCCTCGAGAACGCGCCTAATTTCCCTGTTTTTCCCCTCGATCAGGACGACTCGCAGCCGCCTGGGCGAAAGCCGTTCGGCCTGGCGCGCCCGATACAGAATGGGGCCAACGCGAACGCCCTCGACGAAACTCTTCGCCAAGCCCTCGGGCATGGGGAGGCTCGTCTCGACGAGGTATTCCTTCTCGACCTCGGAGTCGTCGCCGACCAGCTGGCGGGCGATCCGGCCGTCCTGCGTGAGGACGAGCAGGCCCGTG
>JAKPSR010000206.1 GCA_029571425.1 Spirochaetota bacterium
GACGGAAGCAAGGAGTTCCACGCGAACCGCGATTCCCTTCTTAAAGATTCATGGGATATTCGGCTCCGCTCGGCCGAGACGTTCCCCGCTAGCGCGCGGGACACCGCGTCCTCGACAGTGAGCGTGGTCTCGGCGCAGAGACTGGCGAGCGTGGCGACCGCCAGCGCTGCCAGCAATATATGGCGTTTCATCGGGCAAAGGCCTCCTTAGGGCGGCGCGGACCGGGTTTTGCCGCCGTTCGCGCGCCTACGCCTAGAAGATAGGCGTTTGGTCTGCCGAGCTCCATAAACGTGACATGAAGAGTTTATAATTTCCTGTTATAATTCCTTCGGCGACGCGTACGCGATTGCGCGAGGCCGCGGGATCGGTATACTTTCATGAAGAGGAGCGTGCTGCGCGATGAAGGCAAAGATACTGGTCGTCGAGGACGTGAAGGAACTCGCCGACCTCGTCATACTGTATCTCTCGAGGGAGGGCATGGAGTCGCGTCACGTCGAGACCGCGGAAGAGGCGCTCGAGGTCGTCGAGGCATGGATGCCGGATCTCGTGATCCTCGACATCAACCTACCCGGGATGGACGGCTTCGAGTTCCTCTCGGTCTTCCGCAAGAAAAGCGCGTGCCCGGTCCTGATCGTTTCCGCGCGGACGGAAGACGAGGACGTCATCGCCGGCCTTGGGTTCGGGGCTGACGAGTACGTGACCAAGCCGTTCTCGCCACGGGTTCTTTCGGCGCGCGTGCGCGCGCTCCTGAGGCGGGCGCAGGAATCGTCTCAGCCAGACGAGTCCGAGGAGACGGTCCGCTTCGGCCCGTTCACCCTCTCGATGGCGTCTTGCGTCCTTCGACGCGGGCGAGACCGCGTCCCTCTGTCCGCGAAGGAATTCGAGGTCCTTTCCTACCTTGCGGTCAATCCGGGGAAGCCGCACCCTCCCGAGGAGATTTACAACGCGGTCTGGAAGAGCGCGTATGGGGACCTCACCACGGTGGCGGTATACGTGCAGCGCCTCAGGAAAAAGATCGAGGAAGACCCCGCGACGCCGAAATACATCGAGACGGTATTCGGCATGGGGTATCGCTTTAACCAAGAGGGAGACGCCGCGCAGTGAAGATACGATCGCAATTCGCCCTGCTCTTACTGGGCATCCTCGTCATGCCGTTCCTCTCGATGGCGCTCATACTGTTGTACGACTACTATAGGTCGCCCGAGCGCATCGAGGTGCCCAGTTACGCCGACGTCTCCGCGCAGTCGGGTAGCAATGTCGACAGGGCCGCGTGGGAGCGCGTCTCCCGCTTTATCTCGCGCAGACCGAAGCGCATCGAGCACGTGGTGCTCGACGGTTCCTCGCGCGTCCTCTACTCGACCATTCCGTCGATCGCCCGCCAGAGCGCGCTGTCCGGAGACGAGGTGCTTGCGCTCGTGCGCGAGACCAGGGAAAAGTACCTGTGGCAAATCGAGATATCAGGAGAGGGTGGCGCGAGCGCCCTAACCGTGTTCACCCTGCTCGAGCGTCGCAATCACCGCCCGCCCGATCCCTTCCTGAGGATATTCGTGTGGGTACTTCTCTTTATCGGGATGGTATTCGTGCTCGCTGCGGTCATCATCGTGTCCGTCACCCAGTCGATCGCGAAATCGGTGACCGGACTCGAGACGTCGACGCGGCGAATCGCGAACGGCGAGCTTGATATTCCGGTGGAGCTCAAGGGAAGCAACGAGATCACCTCCCTGGCCGTTTCGCTCAACCGCATGCGGCTGGCGCTTAAGGAGGAGAGCTCGCGGAAATCGCGCTTCATTATGGGCGTCAGCCATGACCTGAAGACCCCCCTTGCGCTGATCAAGGGGTACGCGGAAGCGATATCGGACGGGTACATGGACGACCCGGCGTCGCGGGCGAAATCTCTTTCCCTCATCGCGTCCAAGGTCGACCAACTCGGCGCGATGATCGACGATCTCATCGGCTACGTCAAGCTCGATTCGGAAGATTGGAAACGGTCGCTCCGCACGCTCGACCTCGCGTCGGTGGTCGGTTCGGCCATCGGCCGAATGGCCGACGACGCGAAACTGCTGGGGCGCGAGTTATCGTTCGCGTCAAACCTCGTCGCGCCCGCGCCCGTCCCGATGGACGAGCGGCTTTTCATGCGATCGTTGGAGAATATCGTGACTAACGCGATTCGCTACACGGAAGAGGGCGGTAGGATAGACGTAACACTCGAGGAAGCTGGCGGGACGTACGTTCTCGCCGTTCGCGATGACGGCTGCGGCATCGCGGGAGAGGACCTTCCGCACGTATTCGAGCTCTTTTACCGGGGCACGTCGTCGCGGCGCGAGGAAGGCATGGGGCTCGGGCTCTCGATCGTGAAGAGCGTCGTCGACTCCCATGGATGGAAAATCGCGATCGACTCGCTTCCCGGTCGCGGCACGCTCGTCAAGATATCGATTCCCCGGAGGTGACGGGCGGCGCCTCGGGCGACGCATAGCCTAAGGCGCCGTACGCCGTC
>JAKPSR010000209.1 GCA_029571425.1 Spirochaetota bacterium
GAAGCCCCTCGCGACCGCCGAGATCGCCGCGGAGACGCGGTCGAGCATGCGATTCGCGAGGATTTCCCGCGCCGCGCGGTCGAGGATCACTCGCCCGCGGGCGAGATCCTCCGCGCCGAACCCGGCGCCGATGTGCGCGTCGAGCTCGGAAACGAGGGCTTCTGCGGCGGGAGCGATCGCCTTTCGGAGGGCCGCGATTTCTTTATCGGCGTTGTCCCCGACGACGACGCGGCGGGCCGACGCGAGAAGCCCTTCCGAGCCGTGAAGGCCGGTCGCGAACAAGGACTCAATGGCGGCGTAAAGCGATCGATGAACGATACCCTGGATCGCCATACCGACATCGCGGACGCCGCGACCAGCAAGCTCGGTGTGAAGGGCGCGATAATGCCCGTCGGGCCCGTCGTCGACCTCGCGGATGTCCAGGAAGACCTGCATTTTGAACCCGTCGAGCTCGGCGTAGAGCCCGTCGTCGCGGAGCTCGGCCGCCGTGCGGACGAACCATAACCCTGCGCGCTCCTCGCGGAGCAGGCAGAAACGGCCGTCCCGAACGGAGATGCCGAGTCCCTCGGCCAGATTCCCGCGCGCGAGCGTTTTTGATCCATCTGGTCCCTTGACCGCGTAGGCGGCCGAGTCCTTGACCCATCCCGCCGCCTTCCCGTACACGTTGTTGTACAGGATCAGGGCGCGCTCCTGGCCGACGCGATTCGACCACGCGAAGACGTTCTCGTTTACCGCGCCGCCCTCCCAGAAGTCGTAGAGGCGGAAGTGCTCGACCCCGGCGAAAAGCCGGCGCCGGCGCATCAGCGGGAATATCTCGCGGCGGTGGCGCTCGACGAGCTCCTCGTCCGGGACCTCGTCCCGGTAGGCTCGCCGATACTCCATCCCGTACTTCTCCTCGAAGCCCTCGATCTGCCCATGCCCGAACATCGGCAAGCCCGGCATCGCGACCATCATCGCACATACGCCAATGTACTTGTCCCCCTTGCCGAACTGGGCGACCGCCGTCTCCTCGTCGGGGTTGTTCATGAAGTTGACGTAGCGGCGGAGGACCTCCGGGTCGAACTCGAGGGTGTTCTTGATCGTCGTGCGGTACTTCGCGTTGTCCTCGCGTTTCAGCATGTTCATGAAGGCGGAGTTGTAGACGCGGTGCATCCCGAGGGTGCGCACGAAATAGCCTTCCATCATCCAGAAGGCCTCGGCGAGAAGGAGGGTGTCCGGGACCTCGCGGGCGCAGCGGTCGACGACCTCGCGCCAGAATTCCTCCGGTATGCGCCGCTCGAATTCCTCCCGGGTGAGTGCGTGCTGCGAGCGGCTCGGTATGTCGCCGCCCTTGCCGGGCTCGGGGTACCAGAGCCGCTGGATGTGCTTCTTCGCGAGGACCATGGCGGCGTCGAAGCGGATGATCGGGAAGTTGCGCGCGACGTGGAGGATCGCCTGAATCACCTCCTCGCGCGCGGCGGGGTTAAGGAAGTCGATCTGCGCGGTGTCGTTCCAGGGCATGCCGGTCCCGTCGTTCCCGTGGTAGATATAGCGAACGTCACCCGTCTGGTGGTCTACCCGCTGGAAGACGACGGCGCAGTCGCTCTTCGTGTAATAGTGGTTCTCGAGGTAGACGCCGACGCGCCCGTCCCGCGAGAGGTTCTCGCCCCGGAAGTCGTAGCCCGGGAAGGGGCATTCGCGCGTTTGCAGGAAAAGGTCGGGCTTCTCGACGACCCAGCGCGAGTCCATGCCGGTGTGGTTCGGCACCATGTCCGATGCCATCCTGATCCCGCGTCGCCACGCGCGCTCGCGCAGGCGCTCGAGCGCTTCCCAGCCGCCGAGCTCGCCGGCGATGTCGTACCCGTCGAGACTGTATGCGCTCGCGGCGGCTTCCGGGTTTCCGCATATCTGCTTGATGCGCGCGCTCGCGGGCGAGCGCTCCCAGAGGCCGATCAGCCACAGGCCGGTGAAGCCGGACTTCGCGAGCTCGTCGAGTTCCTCGTCCGGTATCTGGTCGAGGCGGCGGATGTCGCGCCCGTATTTCCGCGAGAGCTGGCTGAGCCAGACGAGGACGCTCTTCGCCATCAGCACGACGTTCGGCATCCAGTCGCGGTCCGGGCTGAATCGCTCGTATTCCTTGCTGATGTCGTCGTACACGTAGGCGTCCATGTCCGGCGAGCCGCCGCCGATGCCGCCCGCCCAGCCGGGCTTCTCCTCCTCCGCGATCAGGTCGAGGCCGGCGAGTAAGCGAGCGAGCCAATCGCCGAGAAGATCGCCCCAGCGCGTGCGGATGTACTCGAGTTGCCCCTTTAGGTCGAAGGGCGAGTACTCGATCGGGGACTTGAGCATCGATATGAGGTCTCGCCCCTCCGGGCCGAAAGGCGGGTTGCGCGCGGACCAGGAGCGAAGGGCGTCCCACGCCTCGAGATAGGCGGGGTTCGTCGCGAGCGCGGAATCGCCGAAGATCGGGGAGAAGGCCTCGAGCGCCGGGTTTTCGTTCGCGAGGCGAAGGAGGGAAAGCTCCTCGATCGCGATCGCGCGGTTCGGCGTGCCGTCATCGGCCGTCGCCGCGAGCCAATCGCGCGCGGACGACGTGCCCTTCCATACGGCGAGCGGCGGGAACTCGGAGACGAAGGCCTCGAGAAGTGCGTCGATGCCCTCGCGCCCGACCGCGCTCTCGATCTCGGCCGAGGCGCGATCGAAGTAGTCGCGTCCCCGCGAAAGGCGGTAGAGGCGGCATACGTAGTGGAATATCTCGTCGATGAGGCCCATCGCGTTGAGCTGCCCGACTTTCAGGTAGCGCTCGGGATGGTTCCTGCCGTCGACTTGCGCGTTGTACGCGAGGGCGAAGCGCTGGCAGGCGGCAAGGTTCGCGAAAACGACGTTACCCGTCGACTGGAAAAGGGCCTCGTCGAGACCGCAGGCGCGGCGGATCGCGGCGGATACGTGGAATTCCGTCGGGACGCGGTCCGCGCAAG
>JAKPSR010000239.1 GCA_029571425.1 Spirochaetota bacterium
TCCTCCGCGCGGTCGAGGATACCGGGCTACGCACGGTGGTCGCCGGGGGCGGCGTCGCCGCGAACTCGCGCCTTCGCGAGATCCTAGCCGAGCGATTGGACCTTGCCTGCGTCTTCCCGCCGCTTAAGCTCTGCACGGACAACGGGGCGATGATCGCCGGGCTCGGTTACCAGTACCTCTCGCGCGGCATGACCTCCGGCTGGGACGTAAACGCGAGCGCCCGGGTCGAGGGCTTCCGGAAGAACGGCCGCGACCGCGCCTCTCGTTGACTAAGCGCGCGCCCTTGCACTACTATCGAGCCATGAAAGCCCCCATCGTCCTCGACGACGCCATCCGGAAGGTGCCGGACTTCCCGAAGCCCGGCATCCTCTTTTACGACATCACCGGCATCCTGGTGCAGCCCAGGGCGTTCCGCTACTGCATCGACCAGATGGTCAAGCTATACAGAAAAGAGCGCGTCGACGCGATCGCGGCGATCGAGTCCCGCGGTTTCATCTTTGCCGCGCCCTTCGCCGAGCGGATGGGCATCCCGTTGATCCTGATCCGGAAGAAGGGCAAGCTGCCCGGAAAGACATACGCGTGCAAGTACGCACTCGAGTACGGCGAGGCCGAGATCGAGGTGCACCAAGCGGACGTGAAGGCGGGCGAGCGCATCTTGGTCATGGACGACCTGATCGCGACGGGCGGGACGCTCGCCGCGGCGCGCAACGTCCTCGAGCAGGGCGGCGCGACGGTCGCCGGCTTCTTCGGGGTCGTCGGTCTTCCCTTCCTTAATTACGCGAAATCCCTCGGGGACTTGCCGGTCAAGACCCTGATCGAGTATTACGGGGAATAAGGCGCGTTGCGCGGCGCGTTGCGCGGCGCCGCGCAGTACCCTGCGCCACGCGCCACGTCCTACTTCTTGACAAAATCCCCGCGCGATGGTACTGTTCCCTCGCCTTCGCGACATTCCCCGGTTGTGTAATGGTAGCACTACAGATTCTGGTTCTGTTTGTGGGGGTTCGAATCCTCCCTGGGGAAAACCTTGTAAAGGGTGTATGAAGCGCAGGGGTTCCGCGACGCGGCAACCCCGGGCGGCCTCAGGATCCTCCAACGAGGGTGTTGAGGCCGCCAAGGTCCCTTCGTCTATCGGTTAGGACAAAAGATTCTCAATCTTTAAAGACGGGTTCGATTCCCGTAGGGACCGAATGGGCCGCCCAGTGGGCGGCCCTTTTTTTTACCGATGGCTTTTTTACGATAGGTGTCGGATAATGGGGTTATGAGCGAGTCGTTGAGCACCTTCGAGCGGCTGGTCCTCACCCTGAACTCCGCAGAGCGGATGGATATGTACCGCAAGCTCGCCGAGGCCGCCGAGGCTGACTCGCCCGCGCCCGAGCCGACCGACCGCGCGGTCGAGGAGGGTGGCGTCTCGGTCGAGGCGCGGCTCCAAGCCGAGCCCTTGCTCGTGCGTATCTGGATCGCGATACGCGCCTTTTTCACCTCGTCTTCCCCGATACGCGTATACTCCGAAAGCCTCGTCGCCCAGCTCGGGCGAAACCTCGCCCACACCCACGGCTCGTACATTAACGTCCGCCAAGCCACGCTGACCGAGGCGTTCCTCTCGGAGGCCCGCTCGCTTCGCGCGTGCCAGGATTTCTTCCGCGCCTCTGTCGCCTCGAGCGAGAACGACCGGGGCGGTTTCTACCTCGTGCTCGGGTCCTTGTTGATGCCCGCGACGCACCGGCGCGTCCAGGAGGAAACCGACCCCTTCACCCTGCCGATGGCGCAGGAGCAGAAGGTCGACGCGCGCCTTTCCTTCCTCCGAAAGATGGACGTCATCCTATCCGCCGTACCGGACGAGGAGCGCTCGCGGATGTACCAGGCGGCGCGCGCCCTCCTGTGGCTATCCGTCTTCTGTTCGCTCCCGATCGATCGGCTGACACTCCGCTTCGGGCAAGGCGGCGAGCGCGAGTCGACCTGCCCGATCGACCTCGTCTCCGAGGAGCTGCGGTCGCTCGCGCGCGCCCTCGACTCGGCGCGGCGAATCCCCGTCGCCCTTCTCGAGTCCCTGTTCCTCGTGTCCAGCCAGGACCGCCTCGGCGACGAAGGCTTCGACCTCGATCGCGAGTGCGCGACGTTCGTCTCCAGCGCGAGCGCGCACCTTTCGCGCGTCCGCGAGTTCCGCGCGAACGTCCCCGTCACCTCGCTCGCTCGCCTCGCCATGCGGGACGTCGGCTGGGTCCCCGAGGCAATCGAAGGCTCGGAGGACTGGTTCCTCCTCTACAAGGGATCGTGCCGCAGGCGTTTCGACGAGCGCTGGTCCGCGTGGACGGGCGAGCACCGGAAGGCCCTCCTTCACCGCAACATCCTGCTCTTTCTGGACGCCGACTCGCTGATGGAGCTCGCGAGCCGGCCCTGGGAGGGGTTGTGGCTCTCGCTTTCGGTTAGGCGCGAGCTATCCCTTCGCTTCCTTAAGCATCTCTTTTCCGGCACCTACCAAGCCGCGATCGCGAAGACCCTGAAGATACTCCTGATCGAGGGGGACTTCCTGCGGCGCGAAAACTTGATGGAGTATACCGACGCCTTCAGCGCGCTCGAGCGGGCCGACCAGGACCTCACCCGGTTCGAGGAGCGGCTTTCGCCGAAGGGCGACCTCGGCGAGGGCTTCGAGATCGTCAGGCGCGAGCGGATGGCGACCGTGAAGGGGAAGGCGCGGCTGGACAACCTGATGCTCAGCATCGACGCGGAGGTCGAGCAGATCGCGTCCCGGATCGCCGGCGCGTTCCGCTCGGTCGAGTCGGTGCTCGGCGGTATACTCGCGCCCGTGCGCGCCGGGCCATACGATACCCTCGCGAACCTCGCGTCGATCCAGGGCAAGCATAACGACCGCTTTCGCCGCGACCTCGCCAACGTACGCGAGCTCGTCGCGACCGCCTTCGCACTCCTTTCGGAGGCCGAGATCGTCGAGAAGGAGGGGAAGTGACCAACGCGCGCTTCTATGCGTTTCCGGGATCGGAGGCCGTAGGATCGGCCCGCTATCCCCGCGCGGGGATTACCCTCGCCGCCGCCGGGCCGATGAAGGCCGGCCGCGATGGGGAGAATCGGGCTCGGGTGTTTCGTTCCCTCGCCGTCGCGCCCGACTCGGTCGTCGCCCTGACGCAGATACATTCCCGCATCGTCCACGTCGCCGAGTCTGCCGCTCCTTTCCGCGGCCTGCCCGAGGGCGACGGCATACTGACGCGGAACCGCGACCTCGTCCCGAGCGTCACCGTCGCCGATTGCATGCCCATCTGGCTCTTCGACCCCGTGACCGGCTGCTTCGGCGTCCTCCACTCGGGATGGAAGGGGACCGGCATCGTCCGCGCGGCACTCGAGCTCGCTCGCGAGGAGTGGGGTGCCGTGAGCGGGAACTTCCGCGTCATACTTGGCCCGCACATTCGATCCTGCTGCTATACCGTCGACGCCGAGCGTGCCGAGTTCTTTACCCGGACCTTCGGGCCCGCGACGGTCTCGACCGACTCGGCGCTTCTCGCCGCCGGGAACCGATGGCCGTATCGGCTTTCGCTCGCGGAGGCGAACAAGGCCCTGCTCGCCGGGCAGGGAGTACCCGCCGAGCACGTCCTTGACGTCGGGGAGTGTACCGCTTGCGACAACGTTTTCGGCTCGAACCGCCGCGAGGGTCCCGAGGCGTTCACCCACATGGCGGCCTTCATCCAGATGCGGTAGGGCGACGCGCTCAGGCGTCACCGCTAAGCGCGGCGCGGCGTCGCTAAGCGCGCCGCTTCCATTGAAAAACCCGCCCGTTTCCGCTACGATGGCCAAACACGCGCCGAGAACGGCGCGCGGCGCGATGAAGGAGTGCAAGATGGCAGAGATACGGGACGAATGGCGCGAGCTCGTTGCGGCGACCCTCGAGGGTATCCGGCGCGAGAAGGGGATCGACTCGGCTCCCGTCGAGGCTTCCGCCGTGAGCGTCGAGACCCCGCCCGATCCCGCGATGGGCGACCTCGGCTTCCCGATGTTCGCCTTCGCGAAGGCCTTCCGCATGGGCCCTCCCCAGATCGCCATCGAGGTCGCGAAGCGGATCGCCGGCGACGGCGCGACCCAGGCCCTCGGCACCGCGAAAGCGGTCGGGCCCTACCTCAACGCCTTCCTCGCGAAGGGCGACCTCGCCGGAAAGACACTCTCCGAGATCCTGGCCGCCGGGGACTCCTACGGCCGCACCGGCGCCCTCGCCGGGAAGCGGATCATGGTCGAGTTCTCGAGCCCGAACACCAATAAGCCCCTGCACCTCGGACACCTCCGCAACGACGCCCTCGGCGAGAGCGTTTCGCGCATCCTCGCGTTCTGCGGGGCCGAGGTCTTCAAGGTCAACATCGTCAACAACCGCGGCATCCATATCTGCAAGTCGATGCTCGCGTACAAGAAGTTCTTTGACGGCGAGACGCCCGAGTCGCGCGGGGTGAAGAGCGACCGCTTCGTCGGCGATTGCTACGTCCGCTTCAACGACTACGCGAAGGAAAACCCGGAGGCCGCCGAGGCCGAGGCGCAGGACCTCCTGCGCGCCTGGGAATCGGGCGATCCCGCGACGCTCGAGCTCTGGAAGCGGATGAACGCCTGGGCCGAGCAGGGGATCACGCAGACCTACCGGCGAACCGGCGTCTCCTTCGACAAGATCTACTACGAAAGCGACACCTACTTGAAGGGGAAAGACGAGATCCTCGCCGGTCTCGAGCGCGGGATCTTCTACCGCGAGGAAGACGGCTCGGTGTGGGTCGACCTCGCCCCGATCAACCTCGACAAGAAGGTCCTGCTCCGGAAGGACGGGACCGCCCTCTACATGACCCAGGACATCGGCACCGCGATCTACCGTCACGGCGACTGGGATTTCAACCAGCTGATCTACGTCGTCGGCTCCGAGCAGCAGTACCACTTCAAGGTCCTCTTCTACGTCCTCCAGCGACTCGGCTATGACTGGGCGCGCGACCTCTACCACCTGTCGTACGGGATGGTCAACCTCCCCGAGGGGAAGATGAAGAGTCGCGAGGGGACCGTCGTCGACGGCGACGACCTCATCAATAGCCTTCGCGACGGCGCCCTCGAGGAGATCCAGGCGAAGGGGCGCGAGGAGGCGGTGGGCGACCCCGCTGACGTCGCGGAGAAGGTTGCGCTCGGTGCCCTCCATTACTTCCTGCTTCAGACGACCCCGACGAAGGACATGATTTTCAACCCGAAGGAATCCCTCTCGTTCAACGGGAACACGGGGCCTTACCTTCAGTACATGGGCGCGCGCATCTCGTCGATCCTCCGCAAGGCGGAGGGAAGCGCGGCCGTCTCGGGCGCCATCAAGCCAGAGCTCCTCGAGCACGAGGCGGAATGGGAACTGCTGAAGACCCTCGCCGCGTTCCCCCGCGAGGCGACCCGCGCCGCCGAGGGCCACGACCCGAGCGCGGTGGCCGCGTACCT
>JAKPSR010000251.1 GCA_029571425.1 Spirochaetota bacterium
CACGGCGATCCCGATCGCCTTCCCGTCGCGCATGGCGAGCCAGGCCCCGGTGATGACGACGCTCCGCTCGAGGGTGTTCTCCACCTGGCCGGTGATATCCTCGAACGAGGCGGTTGGCCAAAGGTCGGCGAGCGCGACGTCGACGGGCATCGGCGCGTCCTTCTTCACGACGGGCGCGGAACCCGTGCCGGCCGGAGCCCCGTGGTTCTTCGCGAGGTAGTCGCCGGCCGCGTAACCCGCGAGCTGCACAATGCTGGCGACGCCCTTCGAGGATATCGTCGCTCCGGAAATGGCGGCGACGTCCGAGCCGACCTTAAAGGGATCGTCGATGGACTTCGACGAGAACTGGCCGACGAAAGGCTCCTCGGCGGTCTTCGTCCCGAGGCCGGGGGTATCGGTATTCGCGACAAAGACAAGGGGAAGGAGCCGACGCGACATGTCGACGCCGACGAGTATCGTCGAGGTCTTATAGGTCGCTCCCGTCGCCTGAAGGACCATCCCGAGGACGGCGTCCCCGTCGCGGGCGACGTACGCGCGGTCGATCGAGACGGACTCGTCGGCGGCGGCAACCTGCCCCGTAACCTCGTCGAAGTCCGAGGCAGCCGGGAAGATGGCGCGAAGCGCGCCCTTTGTCTCGGCTTCCGCGGCCGCGGCGATCCGCGGCGCCGTCGCGATGTACACGAACGCGAGACCGACGCAGGCTACGACGGCGTAAGCCGCGAGCACGAACGAGAGCTTGATCATCGTCTTCATTTGGTGGCCCCCTTGCGCGCGCGCGCGTACCCGTACTTCCGCGGTATCGCGCGGTCAAGGAAGGGAACGACCGAGTTCATGATTAGGATGCTGAACATGACGCCCTCAGGGAAGCCGCCGAACACCCGCACGAGGGCCGTGATAAGGCCGGCGCCCGCGCCGAACAGCAAGCGTCCCATCGGGGTCACCGGGGAGGTCGCGTAATCGGTCGCCATGAAAACGGCGCCGAAGAGAAGCCCGCCCGAAAGAACAGTAAGCGCGGGATCGATCCCGGCCGCCCAGCAAACGGCGACGGCCGTCAGGACCATGGCCACGGGCGCGCGCCAGTCGATCACGCGCGCGAGGGCGAGGAAGGCGAACGCGAGGACGATCAGGAAGATCGCGGACTCGCCGACGCAACCGGCGCGCTCGCCGAGAAACATCTTCCAGTACAGCTCGCCGCGGGACGAATACCCCGCGAGCGAGGCGACCTCGAACGCCGAGTGCACGCCGCCCTCGGCCGGCTTAAGGTACGATAGCGTCGTCGCCGCGCTCACCGCGTCCGGTGCGGCCAGCATCCGGGGAACGGACCAGGTGGTCAGCGGGGTCGCGAAGCTCGCGAGCAGGAAGGCGCGGCCCGAGAGCGCCGGGTTAAAGACGTTCGCGCCGAGCCCGCCGAAGAACTCCTTCGCGACCACGATGCCGAACGCCGCGCCGAGCGCGGTCATCGCCGGCGGGGTCGCCGGCGGGAGCACGAGGGCGAGGAGGAGGCCGGTAATCACCGCCGAGAGATCGCCGACGCGGACATCCTGCCTGGTCGCGAGGCGGAACAGGGCCTCGCAGGCGACGGCGGACGCGACCGAGACGAGTATGGTAACGAGGGCGGGGAGTCCGAATAGGTACACCCCGTAGCCGGCGATCGGCAGCAGGGTCAGGACCACGATCGCCATCACGTGGCGCGCGGTCGGGTAGACGCTTAGGTGCGGCGCGGGGGAAAGGTACACCCCGCTCTTGGGTAAGTCGGACATCAGTTCGCTCCTTTCTGCGCGGCACGGGCCGCCGCGCGATCGCGCTCCTCGCGCACGAGCTGTTTCCCGACGCGGAAGCGCTGGACGAGCTTCACGCGGGCGGGACAGACGTAGGCGCAGGTCCCGCACTCGACGCAGTCAAGCAGGCCGCATCGCTTCGCCTCGTCGAGGTTCCCCGCCTTCAGCGCCTGGACGATCAGGACGGGCGAAAGGAGGCAGCTGCACACGGAGATGCAGCGGCCGCAGCGGATGCAGGGACTCTCGTCGACGAGGGCGGTCTCGCGCTCGGTAAGGAAGAGGACGCCCGAGGTATTCTTCTGGATCGGGAAGCTCGCGTCGCGCATCGCGATGCCCATCATCGGGCCGCCCGATATGATTTTTTTTACGCCGGGCGCAAGCTGCACTATCTCCGGGATCAGGTCGCCGACGAGGGTCCCGATCGGCGCCTCGAGGTTTCGGGGCGACTCGCACGCGCCGCCCGAGACGGTGAAGGCGCGATCGATCAGGGGCTTGCCCTCGCGGAAGGCCTCGGATATCGCCTTGAGGGTACCGACGTTCTGCACGACGCAACCGGCGCCCGAGGGAAGGCCGCCCGCGGGCACCTCACGCTTCGTGAGCGCCTTGATCAGCATCTTCTCGCCGCCCTGGGGATACTTCGTCTTGCAGAGGGCGACGGATATAGCGCAGGCGCCGGGCCCGACCGGGTTGCATCGCTGCGCGGCGATCGCGGCCTCGATGACGGGCACGAGATCGGCCTTGTTGTCCTCGAGGGCGACGATCCCGTTCTGGGCGCCGGTCAGGTGCATGGCGATCGCGACCCCGTCGACCACCTTGGCCGCGGACTCGCGCATCGTCCTCTCGTCGATCGTCAGGTAGGGCTCGCACTCGGCCCCGTTCGCGATCAGGTAATCGATCTTCGTTCCCTTCGGCGGGGCAAGCTTTACGTGCGCGGGGAAGGCCGCGCCGCCCATGCCGACGATCCCGGCCGCGCGAACCCGCGCGAGCGATTCTTCGCGTGTGCAGATAAAGGGATCGAGCGGGGGCATGAACTCGGTTCGGTCCGAGCCATCCGCCTCGATGACCACGCACGGGGCGTCGACGTTCCCGGCGACGAGATGGGTCTCTATCTTCTTCACGACCCCAGCCACGGAGGCGTGCACGGGCACAGACATGAACGCGTCGGCCTCGGCGATGCGTTGGCCGCGGGCGACGGCGTCGCCGACCTGGACGATGGGCCGGTTCGGGGCGCCGCCCTGGGTAATCGGGATCCACACGGCGCGCGTCGACGGCATGGCGCGTTCGATCGGCAGGGCCTTCGTCGCGTCCTTCCGTTCCGGGGGATGTACCCCACCCTTGAAGGAATAGCTTTTCATGAGGCCATAGTATATGGAGGTACAGAGCGCGTCAAGCCATATCGTGCCATTTTTATCTATATAAAAGATTAGTCGGTTATTACCTTATTGTAGCTGAAAGGACAAGAAAAAAGTGGTATATAATGGTAGAGTCTCAAGTGTTACCAGTCGTAACGATATATTAAGGATACGTGTTTTTACCGTATATATCCGTTGGGAGGAATCATGACGAACCGATTTACCGCGTTTTGCGCCGCAACCCTGATCCTGTGCAGCGGCCTTGGGCTTTTTGCCTACGACCCGCCGGTTGGCGGGGATAATTCCCTAATCTTCCTTTCCCCCGCGCTTCTCGGGGGAGGAGCCAGCGCCACGGGCGGGGCATTCGGCGGCGCAGGCAGCGTCAGCGTGCCAGGCGCGCTCGCCGTAAACCCGGCCCTCGGGGCGGACGAGCAGCGCATCGTCTTTGATGCCTCCTACATCGCCCTCTACGGGGCAGGCGACGACGATGGATTGGGGCACGCCGCGAACGTCGGCGGACTCTATCCTACCCGCTGGGGCGTCCTCGCCGGAAGCATTCACTTCCTCACGGTGCCCTTCGACTACTCCCTTCCGCTCGGGACGATGTGGAGCGCTCGCGCGTCCGCGTCCAAGGACCTGACGGATTCCCTCGCCATCGGCGTCGGGCTCGTCGCGAGCACCGGCGACGGCTGGGGCCTCGCGGGAGACCTCGGCATCCTCTACAAGGCTGGCGACTTTGGCTTCCTCAAAAATACCCGCCTTGGCATCTCGATTACCGGGCTCGGAAGACCCTTCAATCCCGACACTTACGGGGTAAAGGGCGGCGACTCGACCGGATACCCCTCGATGTTCACCCCGCGAGCCGGCATCGCCGCGACCCTCTTCTCGAACAAGGACTTTAAAGTGGGCGCGTCGACCGACGTCTCGGCGCCGACCTTCCAGAATTTCATCCTCGACCTGGGGCTCGAGGCCAACTTCCGGGAAATCTTAACCGTTCGGAGCGGGTGGAATTTTAACCTCCTCGAGAACGCCGAGGACTGCGCTTCCCTTCTCCCCTCGATCGCGATCGGCGTCAACCTAAAGATAAAGGCGCCTGACGACAATACCTTCCTCGCGAAAAACGGGTGGAGCCAGAGCGACGTCACCCCGATGCTTGCCGTAAAACCGCTCTATGACGACATCTACGCGGTAGGCGGCGGGATAAACGTCCACCTCGGCGTCACGGACAACAAGGCCCCCGCGTTCGCCATCGAGTACCCGGAGCCGGCCTATGTCTCGCCGAACAACGACGGAACCAAGGACGAGCTTACCGTGCCGCTCACGATCGACGAGCAGCGCTACGTGACGGGCTGGGCCTTCACGATCGAGGATTCCTCCGGGACTACCGTCCGCACCATCGAGAACAAGGAAGCCCGGCCCGAGATGCAAAGTCTCAAGTCGTTCTGGACCCTCCTTACCCGCAAGAAGGCGGGAATCGAGGTACCGCCCGCCATTCGCTGGGACGGGACCCTCGACTCGGGCGAGATAGCCCCCGACGGGACCTACGCCTTCACGATCGCGGCCGAGGACGATAACGGAAACCGCGGCTCCTCCGAGCGTTACATCGTCCACGTCGACCGCACCGCCCCTTCCGTCGCCGCGACCGCGCCCTCGGGAGCGAACGCCATGATCTTCAGCCCGGATGGGGACGGCAACAAGGACCTCTTCACCGTCGCGCAGAAGGGCTCGGCCGAGGACCTCTGGACGGTTACCGTCCTCGACGCCTCGGGCAAGGCCATCCGCACCGTCGAGACGAAGGCCTCTGAGCCGACGTCTTTCTCCTGGGACGGCAAGACCGACTCAGGATCGGTCGCCCCCGACGGCGTGTACTCCTACCGGATCGCCGCGCGCGACCGCGCGGGGAACTCGGGCGAGGCCCGCGTCGACAACATCATACTCGACACCGTGAAGCCGGCGATCAACGTCACCATCGACACGAACGCCTTCTCGCCGAACGGCGACTCCGCGAAGGACTCCATCCTCCTTACCCCGAGCGTGCCGGTCGTCGCCGGCCTCGTCGACTGGGAGCTCGCCGTCGTCGGCCGCTCGAACGCGCCGAGCCGAACCTATCGCGGGACCGGGGCCGTTTCTCCGATCGCCTTCGACGGCAAGGACGATAACGGGAAGGCGCTTCCCGAGGGCGACTACCAAGCCGTTCTCTCGGCGCGATACGTGAACGGGCATGCCCCGGTCTCGAAGTCCGCCTTCTTCGCGCTCGACGTCACCAAACCCGACGCGCAGGTTCGCGCCTCAGGCCCGATCTTCTCGCCCGTCGGCGACGGCAAGCTCGACACCGTTTCCTTCACCCAAGAGGCGAGCGAGGAACCATCCTGGACCGGCGAGGTCTTCGCACTCGACGGACGCGGCCAGATCGCCGGCAAGCCGATCCGCTCGATCGAACTTGGCTCGCGCCCCGCGACGAAATTCGTCTGGGACGGCCGAGACGAGTCCGGCGCCATCGCCCCCGACGGGAAATACGGCTATCGCCTTTCCGGCACGGACCGCGCCGGGAACATCGGGTATTCCAACGTCGCCGCAGTCGAGCTTAACACCGAAAAGGCCGACGTAATCCTGCAGGCGAGCCTCGCCGCCTTCTCCCCGAATGGGGACGGCGTCAAGGACGCCATCTCGTTCGTTCCCGTGATCAAGGCCTCGACCCCGATCGACGGCTATGTCCTCACCATCCGAGACTCCGCGGGCAAGGCCGTCAAGACCGTCAAAGGCAGCGGGAAGCCGCCCGCCTCGATCGCCTGGAACGGAGTCGCCGACCCCACGGCCGGAGAGGCCGCCGGCGCGCGCTGTCCCGACGGAACCTACGGCGCGAGCCTCGAGGTGACCCTGGCGAACCAGCAAACCTCGCGATCCGCCGCGCCTGATTTTACGATCGACACCAAGGCGCCGACGGTCGAAGCGACCGCGCCCTACCTCGTCTTCTCGCCGAACGCCGACGGAAAGCGCGACGCCCTTCCGATCGCCCAGAAGAGCTCGAGCGAGGAACGCTGGACCGCGTCCATCGTCTCAGCGAAGAAGCAGGTCGTTAAGACCTATAGCTGGACCGGCTCCGTCAAGGACTTCGCCTGGGACGCCACCGACGACTCGGGCAACCGCGTCGCCGACGGCGCCTACACCTATTCGATATCGACCGAGGATCGCGCGGGTAACCGCGCGAAGGGCGAGATCGCCGGGATCGTCGTCGACACCCGCGTCGCGAAGGCCTACCTGACCGCCGAGCTCGCCGCCTTCTCTCCGAACGGCGACGGGATCAAGGACTCGCAGCGGCTCGCGATCGTCGCATCCATCCCCGACGGGCTCGAGTCATGGACGGTACGCGTCCGGCCCGAGGCGGGCGGCGAGCCCGTGCGCGCGTGGACCTCGGCCGAGGGCCAAGCCCTTCCCGCCGCGATCAACTGGGACGGAAAGACTGACTCGGGCGAGCTCGCCATAGGCCGCTTCGTCGCCGAGCTCTCGCTCTCGTACGAGAAGGGGGACGCGGTCAAGGCAGCGACCGCCGCGTTCGCGTCGAGCGCCAAGGCGCCCGCGCTCTCGGTCAAGCTCGCGCCCAAGTACTTTAGCCCGGACAACGACGGCATCGAGGACGAGCTCTTCATCAACCTCGCCGCGCAGTCCGACGTCCCGCTCGCCTCGTGGACCTTCGAGATCCGCGGGCCGCAGGGCTCGACGGGCGACGTCTTCTGGAAGACCGGCGGCGCCGACAAGATCGCCGACCGCATCACCTGGGACGGCCGCTCGCTCAAGGGCGAGCTCGTGCAGGCCGCGACCGACTATCCCTTCACCTTCACCGTCACCGACTCCGTCGGCCAAACCTCGACCGTGCGCGGCTACGTCCCGGTCGACGTCCTCGTGATCAGGGACGGGGACCGGCTCAAGATCGCGGTCCCGTCGATCATCTTCCGCGAGAACGCCGCCGACTTCAACGGCCTCGCCGCGGAAGTCGTCGACAAGAACGTGCAGGTGCTCCGGCGCATCGCCGAGATCCTGAACAAGTTCCGCGACTACCGCATCCAGGTCGAGGGGCACGCGAACAACGTGACCGGCACCCAGCGCGAGGAGGACGCGGAGCTGATCCCGCTCTCCAGGCTCCGGGCCGACGCAGTCAAGAACTTCCTCGTGCAAAACGGGGTCAACGCGGACCGCCTCTCGACGGTCGGCATGGGCGGCACCCGCCCAGTCGCCCCGCGCGCGGACCGCGACAACTGGTGGAAGAACCGCCGAGTCGAGTTCATTCTGCTGAAGTAGATTTCGTAAGAGGGCCAGCGGGAAGGGAACCTTTCAAAAAGGTTTCCCTTCCCGCCCCCATCCTTCCAAACCGTCCCCGATGGGGGCGGTTTTTTTTATTGTGAGGTTACTTTCGCGCGACGAGAACCATCGTCCTCGCTTTTTCGTTGTACGGGGAAAAGTCGAAATCGCCGTAGGTCTCGACGGACGAGAAGCCCGACGCGATCATCAATCGCTTGAGCTCGACGGCGGAATAAAGGCGCTGCACGAACACGTGGTCGACCTTGCGGCCGTCGGAGTCGATCAGGATCCAGCGCGACCGAAGCCCCTCCCACGCGCCCTCGACGGAGAACTCGGTAAGCACGGTAAAGCCGCCGCGCTCGAACCATTCGCCCTCGGTGAAGTCGCGGACGGCGATCTCGCGGCCGGTCATCTCGAGGACGAGCCAGCCGCCGGGCTTCAGCGACGCGACGAGGTTCCGCAGTATCTGCATGTCCTCCTCAATGGTGTCGCAGTACCCAAAGCTGGTGTAGAGGCTGACGGCTGCGTCGAATGCCTCCGGCCGCCTGAACTCGCGCAGGTCCGCCTGGACGAGCTCGAGCTCGACGCCCTCGTGCTCGGCGGAATCGAGGGCGGCGTTAAGGAAAGGCCTGATGAGGTCGACGCCGGTGACGCGGGCGCCCCGCGAGGCGAGCTCGACCGCGATGCGCCCCGGGCCGCAGCCCGCGTCGAGTATCGTCGGGCCCGAAGCGGGCTCGCCCTCGCGCGCGCCGATGATCCGGAGCACGCGCTCGGCGACCGTCGGCGCCTCGGCCCATCGCTGGGCGTCGAAGAGAACCGGGGCGTACTGCGCCCAGAACGACTCGTTCGCGAACCATTCCTGCTTCTTTTCCATCTGGGGTCTCCCTTGAAAGTATATCATAATCGACTTATAATGAAAGGACAAAATATTTCCTTCCGTATATATCAGGAGTTTCTATGGTCATTCTCACGCTCAATTGCGGCAGCTCGTCGGCAAAGTATCAGGTGTTCGATTGGGACAACCGAGACGTCATCGCCTCCGGCGTCGTGGAGCGGGTCACCCAATCAGGCGGATCCATCACCCACATCGCCAAGGGCAAGGGCGAGTATAAGGTCG
>JAKPSR010000259.1 GCA_029571425.1 Spirochaetota bacterium
AATCAGGGCGGGCCGGTCGGTCGAGACGGATCTGCCGCGCGCGAGCGGGAGGCTCGGTCCCCGGCCGCTCATATCAGCAAGTCCATCAGGACGCGGGATTGGAGGACCTTGACCTCGTCGGCGATATGCGCCCCGGAAAGGCCGGCGGACGCGAGCACCTCGGCCCGCGTGCCCTGTGGATAGAAAAGCTCGCCGAAGCCGAGCACGGAGGTATGGATGTCAGGCCGCGCGCGGCGCGCGACCTCGGCAAGGGCAGCCCCGACGCCGCCCGAGAGGACGCCGTCCTCGACGAAAACGATGCCCTTGTACGGCGAGATCGCCTCGACGAAGGCCGCCTCGTCGATCGGCTTCACGAAGCGCAGGTTGTAGAGGTCGGCGGGCTTGCCCGCGCGGGCGAGGAGGTTCGACGCCTCGAGCGCCTCGGGGAATACCCCGCCCGTCGTGACGATCAGGCAGTCCGTCCCGTCCTCGTGCACGAAGACCCCGCGACCTGCTCGCAGCGGTTCCGAGAAGGCGGGCTGCTCGGTCGGGCAGGCGCCCTTGGGGTAACGGATAACCACCGGCCCGTCGTGCCCGAGCGCCCAGGAAAGCATGGCGCGGAGCTCGCGGGCCGAGGCCGGCGCGAGAATCGAAAGCCCCGGCACGGGTCGAAAGAGAGCGATGTCGAAGAGTCCCTGGTGGGTTTCTCCGTCGTCCGGCACCGCCCCCGCGCGATCGAGGGCGAAGACGACGGGAAGCCGCTGAAGGGCGACGTCGTGGATAACCTGATCGACCGCGCGCTGCATGAAGGTGCTGTATATGGCGACGACCGGCCTCTTCCCCCCGGCGGCAAGACCGCCCGCGAAGGTTACCGCGTGCTGCTCGGCGATGCCCACGTCGAAGAATCGCTCGGGATGTCGATGCTGGAACGCGGCGAGGCCGGTGCCCTTCGCCATCGCGGCCGTGATCGCGACGACGTCGGGGTTCGACGCAGCCTCGTCGAGTATGGCGCGCGAAAACGCCTCGGTAAAGCTCGTCGTGTCGAACTTCTCGACCGTGCCGTCGCTGATGCAGAAGGGGCCGACGCCGTGAAAGGCGGAAGGGTCGTTCTCGGCGAGGCTATAGCCCTTCCCTTTCTTAGTCTGCACGTGGACCACGACGGGGCGGCGAAGGACTCGAACGTTGCGAAGGACCTTTTCGAGCTCCTCGACGTTATGCCCGTTCAGGGGCCCGACGTACTCGAAGCCGAGGTCGACGAAGAGATTATCCTTGAACAAGAGACCCTTGACCGCCCGCTTGCACCGCGAGATAAACCAGGCAAGTCGGTCGCCGACCAGCGGGATCATGCGCACGGCGCGGTCGACGCGCGCGCGGAAACGCTGATAGCGCGCGCCCATCGTCAGCCGGCTTAAGTACTCGGAGAGGGCGCCGGTGTTCGGCCCGATGGACATCTTGTTGTCGTTGAGGATAACGACGAGGTCGTTGTCGCCCTGCCCCGCGTGCGAGAGGGCCTCGAAGGCCATGCCCCCGGTCAGGGCTCCGTCGCCGATCACGGCGATCACCTTCCCGCCGACGCCGGAGAGGCGGCGCGCCTCGAGAAGACCGAAAGCCGCCGAAATCGACGTCGACGAGTGCCCGGTGTCGAACAGGTCGTGCGGGCTTTCGTCCTTTTTCGGAAAGCCGGAAAGCCCGTCTTTCTTTCGAATGGTATGGAACCGGTCAAACCGGCCGGTTAGGATCTTGTGGGTGTAGCACTGATGCCCGACGTCCCAGATGATCGCGTCGCGCGGGCTCTCGAAGACGCGGTGCAGGGCGATGGTCAGCTCGACAACCCCAAGATTGCTCGCGAGGTGGCCGCCGTTCGTCCCGACCACCTCGATGATCGTTCTCCGAATTTCCCTCGACAGCGAATGGATCTCTGGATAGCTCAGCCCGCGAAGGTCCTCGGGCGACTTAATCCGGCGTAGTACGGACGAACTCATGGTAAAAAACTATACCATATTAATGGACAAAAAAAAAGGCCGCGGGCAACGGATGCCCACGACCTCTCTTGCATATAAGCGAGAGAACAGGAAGACGATTATCTCTTCTTGTGCCGATTCTTTCTGAGCTTTTTCTTCCGCTTATGCGTGGCGATCTTCTGTCTTTTTCGTTTCTTTCCGCAGGGCACGACGGCACTCCTTATCGATAAAGTCTAGTAAGTATGCACGGATTGGGAGGGGGCGTCAAGTGGCGACCGCGCCGTAGAAGGCTTTAACCGCGGCCAAAAAACCATCGCGATCATCGGCGAAAAACCAGACGACGCCGGGGAGGGAACGAAAAAAGGTATACTGCCGCTTGGCATACCGTCGGCTGTCCCGCTTGATCAGGAAGCGAACCCGCTCCCCATCGGCATTGGGCGGGTCCCGACCCTCCTCGGACGCGGCCTCGAAGAACTCCCGGTACCCGATCGCCTGCATACCCGGGTCGTCGGCCCGATACCCTTCTTCCCAAAGCCGGGCAAATTCCTCCCGGAGCCCGCGCTCGAACATCAGGTCGACCCGGCGGTCGATACGCGCGTAGAGCTCGTCGCGGGGACGCTCCAAGGCGGCGACGAAAAAACGGTAGCCCGCCCGGGGTGACCCGGATAAGGAAAAGGAGCTGAGAGGTCGACCGGACGCCGCGTATACCTCAAGGGCGCGAAGAAGCCGATACTCGTCGCTTGGGTGGATGCGCCGAGCCGATTCAGGGTCAACCCGCTCAAGCTCGGCGCGGAGCGGAAGCGGCCCCTCGCGCGAAAGGCGGGCTCGAAGGGCCTCGCGCGTCGCGGGATCGGCCTCGGGGGTATCGGGAAGCCCGTACACGAAATTTTTTAGGTAGAAGGCGGTGCCGCCTAACAGGACGGGAAAGCGCGCGGACGCCCAGCTCGAGCGGCACGCCTCGTCGGCGAGACGCACAAAGTCCCCGGCGCCGAATTGCTCGCGCGGAGATCGGATATCGATAAGTAGATGGGGGAGCCGCTCAAGGAGGGAGGGATCGGGCTTCGCCGTCCCGATATCCATTCCCCGGTAGACTTGCATGGAATCCGCGCTGACTATGTCAACGCGGCCCCGAAACGGGTTTTTGGCGGAATCGCTCTGGTCGCTGGCAAATAGGGCCTCGGCGAGATCAGTTTTTCCCGAGGCCGTCGGCCCGAAAACGACGAGGACTGGTATTTCCCCACCGCTTTCCATGGCGTTACCCAGTTGTCGCTACTGCTTCTCGATTTGGTACTCGACCGTCTTGGTGAATACCTGCCGGGCGGCGAGGGAAACGACCTTTCCGTCGTTCTCCTCGATCTCCTCGTCGCGGACCATCGAAAGCTGGTACGCGCGGCGAATGGCGGCGCAGGTGATCTCGTAGACGTTATCCTTAAACTCGACTAATTGCTCCAGGGGGAATATCATTCTTACAATATAGCGAGTTGCGCCATGTTCTGCAAGGGTGTGTACGAATCGGGAGACTTGGGATAGAGTACGGGTATGGACAACACGCGAACCCTGCTCTCCGTCAATGGCGATCGGATTTCCCTCAATACCGGCCTTACCCCCCGCCTTTTCGGGCCGTCCGCCTTTGGGCGATATGCCCAGGAACGGGGGTTCCTCCTTCCGGCCGTCGGTGACCCCCTGGATTGGCGATTCGATGACGCGCACGAAGGCTCCGATGGGTGTATCACCCTACAGGGACCAGGCGGTCCCTACGTACCCCTGCTCGCCGTCCTCGCCGCCGACCGAGCCGCCGGCTGGGCCATCCTTCGCGCCCTCATCGCCCGAACGGCCTCGTGTATCCGGGCGAGAGGCGAAGGAGCCGAACGCGTGGCCGAGCTCGCCATCGCGGGACCAGGGGCCATCCTCGTCGACAAATCGGGGGATTTTCTCGTTGCCCCCCCGGCCCTGTGCCGCCGAGCCGCCCGCGCCCGCAAGCCAACCGAGCTCGCCGACCATCCCGCCCTCTGGACCCATCCCGACGCTGAGCGTCTCGACCCAACTGCGTCATATGGCTTCCTTATCGGGGCCCTCGCCTACCGCGTCATCGCCGGGATTCCGCCGTTCCCCGCCAAGGCCGCCGAAGAGGACATCTTTTTCGCCATCCGCAGGGGCTTTTTTGAGCCCCTTCGCCTTGCAGTACCCGCCGCGTCCCCAGAGCTTGACCAGGCGATATCCGAGTTACTGACCGCGCGATCGGACGATCCCGTCGGCCTCGCCGAATCCCTGAGCGCCGAACTACCCGCGCTGCCAGCCGCGCATGAGCCGGCGCACGCGAACGCCGGAGCCAACGCCGCCTTGGCTGAGCGAGAGAGGGCCGCAAGCCGGCGCGCGCAGGCGGAAGAGCGCGCCCGGTTTCTCTCGCGCCATCGGCGTACGATCCTGATTTCGGCCGCCGTCGCCGTT
>JAKPSR010000266.1 GCA_029571425.1 Spirochaetota bacterium
CGAGGACGGCGAAGAGCCAGCGGAGGGGAAGTCCTACTGCCTGAGTCGCGAGGGCGGCGAGGAAAAAGGCCATGAAGACCCCGCTCGCGAAGGACGTGGACCTGAGATCGATATTCTTATCGAGCTCGTCGACCCGATCCACCTCCTCCGTCTCCCCCGTCGCCGCGTTGTGAATCGCGAGGGCGATCATGGCAAGGATGCGGAAAACGATTTGCGCGATAACGTACAGCAGCACCGCTCGGGCCCACCATACCCTATTATCCGAATAGAGCGATGGGTCCTGGGCGATCCGGGGCGCGAATGCGGCCACGCATGTCGCGCTAATCGCGAGGTTCCCGACGAGAAAGAGTGTGCTTCTTTTAATCTGCGTGGTCATCTTGACCCTCCTTGGCTCGTGTACAGTACATTATGTAACATTAACAAGTCGAAGTGTAATGTATAGATTACATATATGTCAAGAATTGATTATTATACCTACCGGTAGGTATAGTGGACGGGACGTTTAATCAAAACGATGTATAACGAAGCACTCTAGCCAGGCCCTTTTGGGCCCTGGCCTACGTGCGTCGATTTGGAGAGGTTAGTTGACTGTCGCCGTGATGCTGCCGACGATGCGCGCCGAGCTGTTATCGGGGTCGGCAACGCCGAAGGGCTTGTCGGGATTTCCCGCCGCTTCGTCCTTCTTGTGCGTGATGAACTTGAGACGATCGAGCGTCTGCTTCGCGCCGACGGTGAGCTCGCCGCCGACATACGCGGCAAGTGTTTTTATTGTTCCTTCGTTCGGGGTCCAGGCTTCGAAGGCGAGGGTGTACGGGCTTGCGATGGCGGAGCGGTCCACGAGCGCGGAGTAGAGGAGGGCCGGTTGGTCCGAGAACCAATCGTTGGGGTCGAATGAATGATCACTTTCGAAGCAGATACGGAACTTCTGGATATCATTGTCCTTTAGATAGCCGGACACCGTAAAATTCTGCTTTGCCTTCGTCGCGCCGGAAACGCCGTCAACCTCGGCCGCGTTATATCGGTTACGATTCCAGAACGGTAGGGCGGTGTTCGTTAATCCCCCGCCGGGAAGCAGGCGGTTACATACGTACAGGTTTTGGATCAGCGTGCCGTCTTCCTTCTCGAGCCAGATCGCGTAGATGTTATTATACGTGGAGCTGTTATCCTGGCCATAGACGAAGTTGACCGTCACGAGCGGTCCCGGCGTCGCGCGCTTAACGGCGATGGAGTACGTTTGGTTTGTGCCTCCGTTCGCGACGACAACGGTTATGGTATTGTTTCCGGGCGTGAGCGGTATCGTCTGCGACTCGGATGCCGAGGCTACCGACGCGCCGTTCACGGTAATGGCAGCGTCGCCTGAGGTCGCCGTCGGCGTAATAGTGATCGACGTGATCTCGTTCGCGACGGTGCAGGTATAGTTTTCAATGTCGTCGTCGAACGACGGGTACAGGCGCTCGCTTTTGACGCTAAGCGCGGAAAGGCTCGTGTCGGAAGGTGTAGCAGGATCGTCTTTCGAATCCTGCGCGCACGAAGCCATGAGTCCCGCCATGATGGCGAGGAGAGCCGTCAGCGCGGCGAACCGCGTGAACGGCTGTTTAATTATATGGTTCTTCATAGAAATCACTATAGCGCGCGTTTGAAAGTTTTCATTAATTGAAGTTATATGCGATAACGCCACATACTCGAGGATGTCCAATATCATGTAGCGATCGAATCGCTATACTGCATACGACTATCTGGAAACCACGATCTATTCTCGTGTTCTCATCTTTTTAGGTGAAACCCCGCGGTGGCGTTTGTAAAGGCGCGAAAAATAGAGCGCATCGTCGTATCCAAGTTCGCCGGCGATTTCGACAATGGTCTTGTCAGGAAACTGGCGTAAGTATCGATCGGCGCGGGCGAGTTTGCTCTCAATTATAAAGGGCTTAAAGGCCATGCCGGTCGCCTTCTTGCAGAGGCGATTGAGGGAGGAAGGGCTTCGGGCGCAAAGTGAGGCGGCTTCCTCGAGGGTCGGTGTCCATGCAATCTCGCGATCGAGCCGGTCGACGAGGGGCATCAGGGCGTCGTAGTCGCGGTTACGGATCATCCGCTCGCGGGCGATCAGACCCAGCAAGAACCGGTAGGTTTCCATCAAATCCTGTATGGTTTCCTCGCCGAACGAAGGACTCGCGAGAAAGGCGCGGGTAAGGCGTCCGTCTCCGATGGCGGCGTCCCATTCGCGCTGGTAGGGCGATTCCTCCATGCCTTCAAGTCGGAATTGCCCAAGCATGATACAACCGAGGGTCTCGCCGTCGACGACGAGGGGAAGTGCCGCTTCCTCCATACCGCCATGACAATGGTAGCGAATCATGCGCCTTTCGCGGATGCATCGCGCGATCATTCGCCGATCGAGATCGACGCACCGCGCGTCCATGGAGAGGTCGCCGCGAACGAGACGGCAATAATCGCAGTCGGGCTGTTCCTCGCCGGGATAGAGCCTCTCGCCGTTCGGGGTGAAAAGGGAGAGGCGGACGCCATGGAGTCGATAGTACCGCTGGAATGACGTTTTTAGTTCCTCGTCGATGTGGATCCAGGGAAGGTAACCGGTCTTTGAGGCCATGGACGTATACTAGTGGAAACCGTTCGAAAAGTCCATGTAATTACCCCGTTTGGCTATGTCGCTATGCGCGATCGCACGTATACTTCAGGTATTGGGGGAACGGTAATGCGAAAGACGGTGGTGCTGATGGCGGCCGGGATGGGAAGCCGTTACGGGGGGCTCAAGCAAATCGACGCGATGGGACCGTCGGGCGAGATCCTTCTTGAGTATTCCGTTTACGACGCGATCCAGGCAGGATTTGATAAGGCGGTTTTTATCGTTTCGGAGCCGATGCGCGAGGAATTCGCCCGTTCGATCGGTTCGCGCCTTTCGTCCCGGATCGAGGTGGACTACGCGGTGCAGTCCCTCGACGACCTACCGCCTGGCTTCTCGCCGCCCGAGGGACGGACGAAGCCCTGGGGAACGAGCCAGGCAATCCTTTCCGCCGCGCGCGCCGTCTCGACTCCGTTTGCGGTGATGAACGCGGACGACTTCTACGGCCGCGAAGCCTTCGCCGCGATGGCGTCATTTCTCGCCGAGGTCGACCCCGACGCTTTCGACTCGGCGATGGTGGGGTACCGAATCGGGAACACCCTTTCCGCGCACGGTACGGTCACGCGAGCGCTGTGCCGCGTCGATGGCGGCTATCTTTCCGGGATCGACGAGGTGCCGGCGATCGGTTACGCGGAAGACGGCGGCATCGTCTATCGAGGCGGTGAACGGGAAGGCCGACTTACAGGCGACGAACTCTGCTCGATGAATCTCTGGGGCTTTACCCCGCTCGTCTTCGATTTCCTAAAAAGGGACTTTACGCGCTTTCTGGGCGAACATGGGCGCGAGCTTAAGTCTGAGTTGCTGATACCGGTCTCGGTGGGAAGGATGATCGCGTCGGGCGAGACGCGGGTGCGCGTCCTGGAGTCGCCCGACAGCTGGTTTGGGGTGACCTATCCCGAAGACAAAGACGCGGTGACGGCGCGGATCAAGGGGCTCGTCGAGGCGGGACTCTATCCGAGCCCGCTCTTTGGTGGTGCATCGTGAGCGCGCGGGACATCGCACAGGATACCGATCTCGCCCGTCGGTTGGTCGCGTTGCATCGAGAGCGCTATGGGCGCGAGCCCGACGCAATCTCATTCGCGCCGGGGCGAGCCGAGGTTTTGGGGAACCATACCGACTATAACCTTGGCACGGTCCTTTCGACGGCGGTGGACGTCGGGCACTGCTTCGCGATCTCGCGGAACCAGGGCGCGGGGCTTCGCCTCCTCGCCGGCGACTTGGGCGAGACGGTTTCGTTCTCGCTCGACGCGGTTGGCCCGGTCATGGGCGCGCCATGGGCTTCGTATGTCAAGGGAGTGTTCTATAATCTCGCGTCCGGCGGACTCGAGGTCGCGGACTGGGACTGCAGTTTCCTGGGGAACGTTCCGATCGGCTCGGGTCTCTCGAGCTCGGCGGCGCTTGAGGTATCGGCAGCCTTCGCCGCCATGGAGATCGCGGGGCGCGCGCTCGACCTCAAGGATGTGGCCGCCCTCTGCCGCGACGCCGAGAGCCGCTTCGCGGGATGTAACTGCGGTCTACTCGACCAGTTCTCCAGTATTTTCGGCAAGGCGCGAAGCCTGATCCATACCGATTTTCGCTCCCTGGAGGTGACGGACGTCCCGCTCGCGGCGGACGTCCGCTTCCTTATCGTCACGCCGGAGGCGGCGCACCGGCTCGCGGACTCGCCGTATAACGAGCGGCGCGAGAGTTGCGAGCTCGCGGCTCGCGCTTTTGCGGCGCTTCTTCCCGGGCGAGTCGAGTCGCTGCGCGACGTGTCGCCGGCCGATTTCGAGAGATACCGCGGACGGTTGCCCGTCGAGGCGGCGATGCGCGCCGCCCACATCGTCGGGGAGATCGACCGGGTCGCGCGCGGGGTCGCGGCCCTGCGCTCAGGCGACATCGACGCATTCGGCGCGTTGATGTACGAGTCACACGAGTCCTCGCGCGCACTCTTCGAGAACTCGAGCGCGGAGCTCGACCTTGCGGTTGGGGCGGCGCGCGATTCCGGAGCGCCAGGCGCGCGGCTTTCGGGCGGCGGTTGGGGCGGAAGCCTTATCGTTCTCGCGCGGCAGGCGGATATCGACCGGCTTGGGCGCGAGATCGTCGAGCGCTGCGCCGGGCGTGGCCTCTCCGTCGGCGCGAGACAGGTCGTGCCTTCGGACGGTGCCCGCGTGCTCCGCGGGAGGGCTCACGCATGAAGCGAATCCTGGTTACCGGCGGCGCCGGGTACATCGGCAGCGTGACGACGGAACTACTCTGCGACCTCGGCTATGAGGTTACCGTCGTCGACAACCTCGAGCGCGGGTATCGCGAGGCGGTCGATCCGCGAGCGGCCTTCGTTCAGGCGGACCTTCGGGACGCGCGCGCGATCGCGACGGCTCTGGACCGCGTCAGGCCCGAGGGAGTCGTTCACTTCGCCGCTTATATCGAGGTCGGCGAGTCGATGCGGGACCCACTCCCGTTTTTCGAGAACAACGTCGTCGGCTCGCTAAACTTGGCACGCGCGATGGCGGGGTGCGGCTGTCGTAAGTTGGTCTTTTCCTCGACTTGCGCTGTATATGGCACGCCCGACGCCGTCCCCATGAACGAGGAACTTCCCCTGCGGCCGGAAAGCGTGTATGGGGAGTCGAAGCTGATCAGCGAGCGTATATTCTCCTGGGTGGGCCGCATACACGGCTTTACCCCGGTGTTTCTGCGGTATTTTAACGCGGCCGGGGCCACGCCCACGCGTGGCGAGGCGCATCGCCCGGAGACTCACCTGATCCCGCTTGCCTTGGAGAGCGCTCTCGGTAAAAGGGAAGGTCTTTCCCTCTACGGCGTCGACTATCCGACCCGAGACGGTACCTGCGTTCGGGACTACGTTCACGTTCGTGACCTCGCGCGGGCCCATGTCCTTGCGCTGGAGAAGGACGTCAGGGGCGCGTTTAATCTGGGGAGCGGGGAAGGTTTTACGGTTTTGGAAGTTATCGAAGCCGCCCGGCGTATTACCGGTTGCGTCATTCCGACGGAGGCGAGGGGCAGGCGCGCGGGGGACGCGATTTCCTTAGTCGCGGACTCAGGGAAGGCCGAGCGGGAACTTGGGTGGAAACCTCAATATTCCGACATCGACGAGTGCGTTCAGAGCGCGTGGGATTGGAAGTGCAGCCATCCGAATGGGTACGGGCAAATAGAACACAAAACGGTTTGACAGATAGGAGGTCTGGGTGTACGCTTTGGCGATGAGCAACCGGTTGCGCACCGATGAAATCGGGGCGTTCACGAATATAAACGACATCGCTTCCGAGCTCGGCGTTTCCAAGACGACGGTGTCCCGAGTTATTTCGGGGAAGGGACGCATCGGTGCCGAAACTCGCGAACGGGTTTTACGCTACATCGCGGAACGGGATTACCGGCCAAACCAGATAGCGAAGAGCCTCGCCGTGTCACGAACCTTCAACATTGCCGTCGTACTACCGAAGGACGCCGATGTTCAAGACATTCCATTCTTCCAGGGTTGTCTCCAGGGAATCGCCGAGACGGTGGAGGCGCGTGAATATGACGCGGTCCTTTGCATCACGACCGAGCACGATATCTCATCGCTCAAACGGATCGTCCGCAACAGAAAGGTGGATGGGATCGTCCTGACGCGTCCTCTCGCCGGGGATAAGGCTATCGCGTATTTGGGGTCGTCCTCGCTGCCTTTCGTCGTGATCGGTTCCCCGGAAAACCAGGATATCGTTCATGTCGACAGCGACCACCGCGAGGGGTGCCGCGCAGCGACCGAGCATGCGCTCTCGCAAGGCTTCGTCCGGCATGTCCTGTTGGGCGGCAACCCCGACCATCGGGTAAACCGCGATCGCCTTACCGGTTATCTTGACGCCCTTTCCCGCGCGGGGCTTCCCCGCGACGGGACGGATGCCGAGCGTCGGATTCTCTGGGGAATGTCGGGACAGCGTGAGCTTGAGGACGAGCTTCCCGCGGTCATGAGGGGAAGGCCGCAGTGCCTTCTCTGCATGGACGACGTGATCGCCGCCCGTGCCCTCGCCTGGCTCTATCGCGCGGGGTACTCCGTCCCGGAGGACGTGGCCGTTGTCTCCTTTCACGACGGCGCGGCGATGGAATCGCACCGTCCTGCGGTCTCCGCTTTGAGCATCGATGTGCAAAAGCTGGCGTCGATCGCCGGCAACGCTATACTTAACCTTATAGAAGGAAAAAATGTCGAGCGGGTGAATAGCGTGCCATCCCGTTTTATAGTCAGGGATTCGTCCCGCGCGGTCTCGCGCGGGTGAGTGCGGTATCTGGTTCCATAAGGAGGAAGGCGATGAAAAAAGCGATTGTCCTAGTCGCGGTTCTGCTGGTTCCGTTGTTGGCGTTCGCCGCCGGCGGCGAGAAGATTACCCTGAACGTATGGGAGTCGAACAATGGCCCGGACGAATTTATCCGGCGGGCCGGCGAGGCGTTCACCCAAAAGTATCCAAACATCAAGATCAACTACGTGCACGTGGAACTTGGCGACGCAGCCGGTCAGATCGCCCTTGACGGTCCTGCCGGCATCGGCCCGGACCTCTTCGCGGCGCCGCACGACAAGCTCGGCGAGATGGTCGCCGGCGGGCACGTGCTGCCCACCGCCGACGCCAACGCGATGCGGAAAAAGGTGCTCGGCGCCTGCTCGGCGGCCCTGACCTACGGCGGGA
>JAKPSR010000278.1 GCA_029571425.1 Spirochaetota bacterium
GCGCCGAGTCGAGCAGCAGAACCTCCTGCCGCGCGATGTGCGAGGCGAACAAGAACTGCGCGGAGGCGGACGCGAGCGCCGTCGCCGCGAGCGACAGCGGAAACGGCGCCATCTCCCGGCAGCAGAGGTAGAACAGCCCGAGCGCAAGCGTGCCCGCGGCGAGCGAAAGCAGCCTCGCCGCGAACGCGCCGTAGCCGAAGACCCCGAAAAACGGCATCTGCAGCGCGTGGAACAGCAGCTTGATCGCGTGCGGGTAGCGCGGCTTCAGGTCGAAAAACGGCTCGGTGACGGCGGGGGACCCGCTCTCCATCATGTTCCGCGTGAGCCCGGCGAGCCAGCTCTCGTCGGAGTGCACAAGCGGAAACCGCGTCAGAAGCGCGAGGTTCGCGAGGAAGAAAAGTCCCAGAAACGCGAGCACCCACAGCCGCTCCCGCCGCATGCCCCTCACCTCCGAGGCCATTATACCACACGCGGCAGGGTCGGCGCTCGGCATTAAAAAGAGGTATGGTGCATTAAACAAAGTTATTACGTGAACAATCGGGAATCGGGTATAATGGGGAAAGAGTTCGCACGGTCGAGGAGGATGGTCGAGATGATTCCAAACCGCCGCCGGAGAACGGCGATCGCGCTTCTTGCGCTGGCTGTTCTGGCCTCGTCGCTCTTTGGCTGCAACACCTCCAAGTACGAGGAGAGCGGGAGGAAGATCGTCCCCGCGTCCGCGCTGAAGGAATACATCGGCAAGGAGGGCGTCGCGATCGTCGACATGCGCAGCGAGGAGGCCTACCTCGCCGGGCACGTCGAGGGCGCGGTCCACATCGCGCAGGGCGACATCGTCATCAACGTGCCGGTCAAGAACATGCTGACCTCGAAGAACAAGATTCAGAAGCTCCTGAGCGCGAAGGGGATCGGAAACGACGCGGTGATCGTCGCCTACGACGACGACAAAATGACCGCCGCGCGCTTCTTCTGGACGATGCTGATGTACCAAAACGAGAATGTGCTCGTCGTCGACGGCGGGTTTCATGCGATCGAGGCGGCGGGCATGCCGCTGACGGACGAGGTTCCCGAGATCGCGCCGGTCGAGTACATCGCCGCCGAGAAGGACGAGCGGTGGCTCGCGACCGCCGCGGACGTGCTCAATCAGGTGAACGAGCCGGACAGGAACACGGTGCTCCTGGACGTCCGGACCGAGGCGGAGTACTTATCCGACGGGAAGATTCCCTCGTCCGTCATCTGGGACTTCGCGGACAACTTCTCAAAGGACGGAACCTTCAAGACGGTCGAGACGACCCGCATCAACTACCTGAACAGGGGCATGCGGCCCGAGAACCGGATCATCGTCTACTGTCAGACGTCGATGCGCGCCGCGCCCGTGTTTTTGAGGCTCTACGACGCCGGATACCGCAACATACGGATCTACGACGGCGCGTATCTGGAGTGGTCCGGAAACCCGAATTCCCCGATCGAGATGCCCGCCGGCGCGGTTGCGCCGAGCAGCAAGGACGCTTCCTGACAAACAAAAAAGGAGAGACGAACCATGAAGAGAATCCTGTCCCTCGCCCTGTGCCTCGTTCTCATTTCCGCGGCCGCGATCGCGGAGGTTTCCCCGGTCGTCAAGGAAAAGGCGCTTGCCTACTTCGCGAACTACGACGGCGCGAAGTACGTGATCAAGGTGCCCGATCTGTTCGCCAAGATGGACGCGGGCGAGGAGATGCTGATCCTCGACATCCGGCAGCCGGACGCCTACGCCGAGGGCCATTTGTTAGGCGCGGTCAACGTGCCCTACGGCATGACGATCGCCGAGCGCCTCGCGGAGATTCCGGACGACGTGCAGCTCTACATCTACTGCTACACAGGCCAGACCTCGTCGCAGACGACGGCGCTTCTGAACGTCGCGGGCAAGTTCGCGACGAACGTGCAGAGCGGCTTCAACAACGGCATCTCGGCGACCGAGGGCTATGAGAAGTACCTGACGACCGACGAGGCGCTGCTGCCCGAGGACAGCTACGAGGTCGATCCGGACGTGCAGGCCGCGATCACGAAGTACTTCGAGGATGTCGCCGCGAACGCCGGCACCGCGTTTGCGAACAACAACTTCGCGCCCGAGAGCCTGATGGAGGTCATCGAGGCGGAGATGGACGACTATTTCATCTACTCGGTGCGCCAGGCG